>CAZKRZ010000221.1:0-2541 GCA_964555325.1 uncultured Muribaculaceae bacterium | reverse complement strand
TCCAGCCAGGGAGGAGGCAGTACCATCACGCAACAGCTGGCCAAGACCCTTTATCCGCGCCAGCATGTCAGCAACAAGGCCAAACTCGTGTGGATCAAGCTGAAGGAATGGATAACCGCCGTCAAACTGGAGCGCAACTACACCAAGAACGAGATTATGGATATGTATTTCAATTCCATATTCTTCGGTAGCGGTGCATACGGCATCAAGGCGGCGTCGGAGACATTCTTCGCCAAGGCCCCTATCGACCTCGAACTGCAGGAGGCTGCAGTCCTCGTCGGAATGATCAACAAGCCTACAGGGTACAATCCCGTCCTGCATCCCGAGGCGTCAATGAAACGCCGTAATCTGGTGCTGGAGCGTATGGAGAAGGCTGATTTTATCACCCGTCACGTGTGTGATTCCCTCAAGAATCTCCCTCTCGACGTGTCGCAGTACCGTGTACAGGACCATAATGCCGGACTTGCCCCTTATTTCAGGGATATGCTCCGCAAGACCATGAATGCCAAGAAGCCGCGCCGCCAGGACTACCAGTACCGTGAGGACTATTCCGCCGATTCGTTGCTGTGGGCTACAGACGGCCTGTACGGCTGGCTCAACAAAAACAAAAAGCCGGACGGCAGCACCTACAATCTGGACAAAGACGGTCTCAAGATTTATACTACTATTAATTACAAGATGCAGAAATATGCCGAAGAGGCAGTGGCACAGCATCTTGGAAAGACTCTGCAGCGTTCGTTCGTCCAGGAGCAGCGCTACAACAGGAAAAAACCTTTTGCCTCTGACACGGATGACGAACTTGTAGGCTCTCTCATGCGTCAGGCGAGGCGTTGGAGCGACCGCTACCGCATGGGCAAGAAAGAGGGGCTCTCCGAGGAGCAGATAATGAAGAGTTTCTCCGAGGCGAGGAAAATGAGGGTGTTCGCATGGAATACCAAGGGTTATATCGACACTACCATGACGCCGGACGACTCCATCAAGTACTACAAGGGCATACTGCGTGCCGCGTTCTTTGCCATCGAGCCCGGTACAGGCCATGTCAAGGCGTATGTCGGAGGTCCTAACTACCGTTATTTCAAATATGATAATGTCCGTCAGGGCAAACGCCAGGTCGGCTCGACAATCAAGCCTTTCCTCTATACCCTTGCCATGAACAGTGGCATGACCCCGTGCGACAAGGTGGTCAATGTCCCCCAGTCATTCATTGTCAACGGGGATGTCTGGACTCCGCGCAGTACGGACAGGCAGGAGTGGATAGGCAAGACAGTGACGCTCAAATGGGGACTCACTCACAGTTCCAACAATATCTCCGCATATCTGATGAAGCAGTTCGGTCCGGAGGCCATGGCTGACATGATGCACCAGATGGGTATACACAGCCATATCGACGCCGTGCCGTCCTTGTGCGTAGGACCTGCGGACATATCTCTTTATGAGATGGTTGCTGCGTATAACACATTCCCGTCCAAGGGCGTGTATGTAGAGCCGATATTCGTGTCGCGCATAGAAGACAGCGACGGCAACTTGCTCGGAGAATTCTCCAACCGCAAGCAGGAGGCAGTCAGCGACCATACTGCGTATCTGATGGAAAACCTCATGCAGGGAGTCATCAATCAGGGTACAGGCGGACGTCTGCGCTCGGTCTATGGACTCAAGGGAGAGATCGCCGGCAAGACCGGTACTACCAATGACAACTCTGACGGTTGGTTTATAGGGTATACCCCTACGATTACTGCCGGCGTCTGGGTCGGAGGTGAGGACAGGCAGGTGCATTTCAACAGCCTCGCTCTCGGAAGCGGTTCCAATATGGCACTTCCCATTTGGGGAATATTCATGAAGAAGGTGCTCGCGGACGGTACTCTCGGAGTCAGCGAGATGGACAGGTTCGTGGCTCCTGCCGGCATGACCCTCAATCTGGCGTGCGACGGTGGCGATGCGGATACGGAGAGCGGCGATAATCAGGATCTTACAGGTCGTTACTTTGAATAAGCAGATATATGGGCAAGTACAGTTCTATTGCGGTCATTTACGGCAGTGATTCTTCCGAATCGGAAGTCTCCTGCAGGAGCGGGGAGTATACCGCCTCCAGGATAGATGAGAGCCGCTATGATGTTTATGAGATATATGCGCGTCACGGCGAATGGCTGCTCGTGGCGATGAGGCGTCGCAATGCCATGCGGATGACATTTGACGAAGGTGCCAGGCCCCAGGTGGACAAGACGGATTTCTCCGTGTCGGTCTATGGGGAGAAAGTCAGATTTGACTATGCGTATGTGATGCAGCATGGCGCTCCCGGTGAGACAGGCCAGATGCAAGGCTATCTGGAGATGCTCGGGATTCCCTATAGTTCGTGTAGCAGTTTTGTGTCTGCTGTGGCATTTGACAAATATACCTGCAAGGCCTATCTGAAAGGCGCTGAGGATGTCAGGCTTGCCCCCGACATGGTGGTGCGCAAGGGTGCTGACCTGTCGGTATTGCCCGGACAGGTATCCGAAAGGCTCAAATATCCGGTGTTCGTAAAGCCGACCACAGCGGGCTCCA
>CAZKRZ010000220.1:0-2542 GCA_964555325.1 uncultured Muribaculaceae bacterium | reverse complement strand
TCCCCATTGAACAACTTTTGGTAACAACAGAACCACTACTCACTATCGCCTCTGCCCTTACCCCCCCCCCCGCAACATTGTAGTATTTCAACTTATATAGCGTCCTCGTTAATAATTACTCGATTGTATATAAAATGTTAAGCGATTTACATAATCTCCATGATTATAATGTCTTTTTAATGGCAGAGTATCGTGATTCACTAATGATGGCAACCTTGTCTGCAATAATTATCTGATATGCATTACCGAAATCTATTCTTGCATGATGGCCCATACGACTATTCTTCAAACTTGCCACTTAGGAACATCCAAACAGTTGGGAGCACTATCTCCTTGTTTCTCGGCATTAATACTAATCCATTATACACAATTCTTCCGAAATAGTTCGGTCTACAAGTTTAAGCCGAGAGAATTGCGAAAAATCACGATACTCTGTCCCCTAAGATGCAAATTCATAAAAAGCGAAAGAGCCTATTAACCAGCATATCATTTATCATTCACAAGATTAATACACATTTTCTCAAATTCCTTAATGGTTCCTTTAATATTGTATTTTGTTCCAGAGATAATATTGTTGTATGACTCTCTACCCGAGACATTAATATTCAAGATTCTATCAGCCCATTCTTTTGCGGTCTGCTCAAGATTCATTCGATTAACTAAATCCGTTAGATCAACCTTATTTGTAATTACATCACTCATCACAATTGGTAACCCGCTAGCTTCTGCTTCTAATATAGAGATGGGAAAGCCTTCAAAAAATGACGGAAACACAAAACAATCCATTGCCATAAGATACTCATTTGCATTCCTCACAACACCCGGGAAAATAATCTTGTCAAGAATACCAAGTTCTTTTGCCTGCTCTTTTACTATTGGCATTAAGGCACCTGTTCCACAACAAACGAGTTTTGTATTAGACCTCTGTTTTACTATTTCCGAAAATATCTCAACCACGAATTTATGATTTTTGGGAGCAGAGAATGTTCCTAAATGACCGCACAAGAATTCATCTTCCTTCACCCCTATCTGCTCTCTAATATTCTTGCGGATATCTGAGTTAAAACGATATTTTTCAGGCTCAATAGCATTCGGGATCTCATAATAATATTGATACTTATTATAATCCTGTCCAAACAAGCGTTTTGCCGCTTTATCGGAACATGCGAACCAATAGTCAGAAACTTTATTCACTCCACTTGCAAAAATTCTCTTTGCACATTGTTCTATCTTATTACCTCTATAACCCGCACTATGACTATGTGCAATGGTCTTGCATCCGTATTCCTTCGCTATCCTAAGAAATATGGATGCTGAATTCGTTGAATGTGCATATACTATATCATATGGATATTTACACAGCAACTCTCTCCAGGACTTACAATAAATAGCATAATTATACACCTTAAAATAAGGCACAACATGAATGTTACAACCAAGTAAACGGCACTCGTCTTCTATGCCCTCACATTCCGCATAGAAATTAATCGCAAGGTCTACTTGAAAATTAGATCTATCAATATTTCGCAATACATTTAAGATAAATGCTTGTGCACCGCCCATTCTTGTATTGCCAACCACCATAAGTATCTTAACCTTTTCCATAATTACTCCTCCTTACAAAATACGCCCAAGAGAGCAGACGACTTATCAGATTCCTGTCCTTGAGCCTTGTAAGATTAAGTTCATTGAATCCTAACATCGCATCCTCATGTGCATGTAAGAACACCTCTATCGCGACAAAATCTTCTTCTTTCATGGTCGAAGGATGCAAACAGAAAGTCCAGATCCCCGGGATTTTCATATCTCTGCAACGACCTCCCAACTGAGGAATAAAAACAAAATCCCCTTTACGATAAGGCTTTATCGCTATAGTGTCACTGATGATACGGATATTACTCTCCTCTCGCAAAGCCTGCAAAGTATTCGCATCGAATGTATGGCTCGGAGCAAAAAAGTACTTTGGAGATATTTTATGTGCATTAAAAACCTTTATTCCCTCTCGTATCTTCATTTTCTGCTCGTTCAGCGATACGCCAGCAAACTCAGAGCGAGGCCATAGAGGGTTAAGCCCTTTTAAGCCATCATTTGATATATAGCAATGGTCATAACCATGAAGAGCAATCGCCCATTCCTTCATTTCCCATGCTTTGACCTTTGTCCAAAACTCCGCATCTTCATCATCAATCTGCTGTTTAGGGTCTTCATTAACTGGTATAATGCCGACCAGTGGGCGCACGCCATAAGTATCCAGAATACTTTCTATCCTCTGCCACTTTTTTGCGTCCATAGTTGGACATGCATCATCTAAACGAATTAGATATTTATTTTTCATCTTAAACCAAATGTAATTTATTCAAAATCGCAAAAAAGAATGGTTTCTTATCTTTTTCATCGTATTCCATAAAGAAATCTGTTCGTTTCCAATCTCGAACCCACTGGAGGAAAGAAACTTTTTTTTGCAGAACCAATTTAAAATCTTGAAATTCCGGCATCATTAGTATGCGGTTCGGTTCAGATATCTCGCTCTTATATTCTACAT
>CAZKRZ010000219.1:0-2553 GCA_964555325.1 uncultured Muribaculaceae bacterium | reverse complement strand
CCAAGTATGTTGAGGGGCGTACGATAGCCAAGGTCATCGTCGTGCCCGGCAAGATTGTCAATATAGTACTCAAATAAAATATGTTGAAACACATCAAAGAGTATCTGATGCTGACCCTCGGCGTTGCGCTGTATGCTTTCGCCTGGGATGCGTTCATGATACCGAACAATTTTTCCAGCGGCGGCATGACTGGCCTCTGTACCGTCATACAGTATGCTACAGGCGGGGCAGTGGAGGTGTCGGTCTCCTATGCGGTAATCAATGTATTCCTGCTGATATTCGCGGTATTCATCTTCGGAGGCCGTTTCGGTATCAAGACCATATACTGCATAGCCGCGAGCACATTCTTCTTGTGGCTGTTTCCGCAGTGGGACTTCATCAAGTCGATACCCGGGCACTTCCTGTATGTGCCGGAAACGGTGCTGGTGCCTGTCATAGCCGGTCTGATAGAGGGTACTGGACTCGCAATCACATTCATGTGGGGCGGCAGTACCGGAGGCAGCGACATCATTGCGCTGTCGATCAACAAGTACTGGTCCATATCTACGGGCAAGGCATTGATGCTGCTGGATGCGTTTATAGTCGCGTCGATACTTTTCCTGCCGGACAGGATGTTCGCTGATGTCATATATGGTGTGCTGATGATGATAGCATCGTCTCTGACTATCGACCTGTGGCTGGTGGGACGCCAGTCTACGGCGAAGATGCTCATATTCTCCGAGAAATATGCGGAGATTGGCGACTATATAGTGAATGAGATGGGCAGGGGACTGACGGCAATCAAGACCATCGGCTGGTATACCAAGCAGGAACATGAACTGCTTCTGCTCCTTATCCGTCGCTCGGAAGTCTCGCAGGTCACCTCCAAAATCAAGGAACTTGACCCTAATGCTTTCGTGTCCGTCTCGCAGACGAACAGCGTTTTCGGGGAGGGCTTTGACACTATCAAGACAGGAATTCGCCGAAAGAAACAGAAAAAACAATAAGAAACATTACAAATTTTTTTAAAGCCACGGGGTCGCATTGTCAAGGTGCGACCTTTTTCTTTATTTTGCCGGACGAAACAATAACCATTACGACCCCAAAAACAACATTCAAACCGTTTATGTCGATCATTGTTATCTATGTGCTGTTGGTCTTGTGTATGATCACGTTTGACTGTGTCTATTACAGGTTCCTTCCCGGCAGAAAACTGCTCGTTTACAAATCATGTGTGCTCGCCGCGCCTTTGCTGCTGTGTCTGACGGATGTGCTGACAGGCATGTTTACGGCAGAGCCGTCCTGTCTTGTCGTAGACCTGATGGTGGGAGCGGCCATAGCCATATCTCCTCCGACATCGTTGTCGAGGTGTCCGTCGTGGCTGTCCCTGTCTTATGTGGCGACGGTGCTGTGTCTGTCTCTGGCGATGTCGCTGCTTTGCACGGTGAATGTCCCGGGGGCTTTCGCGCTGAAGACAGAACTGCTGCCGTTTTTAGTATCCATGCTGGCGGTGGTTTACCAGTTGTTGCTCTTCCATTTCAAATGCCGCAAGGTCGTGTCCCTGTTCAGCAATGAAGATGTGTGGGTGAACCTGCTGTGGATGAGCGGGTCCATATATACCGGGCTGCTGTATATCTCCGTCGCGGTGCTTGCCATGCACGACGGTGCCGGCTTCGGACCGGAACTGTATGTGGCTGGAGGCCTGGCGATAGTCGTCATAATCGTATTCTATCTGCGTGTTAGCTTAGGAGGTACGTTACTGCTACCACCATCCAAGGAGAGGGAGGTAAAGGTCATAGTCAAGGGGAGTCTGAGGACTGCGGATATGGAGGGAGGCTTTGATGACCGCAAGATGGGTGCTCTGTATCGCAAGGTCATGCTGTTCATGCACGAGAAACAGCCCTATCTGGACGGCTCGGTGGATCTGGAATATTTCTCCCGTAAGCTGTTTACCAACAAAGTCTACCTATCACGGACCATCAATGTGTTTTCCGGCAGGAACTTCCGTCAGTTCATCAACTGGCACAGGGTGGAGTACTCGGTGGGACTGATGAAGAAAGACCCTTATCTTCGCCTTGAAGAGGTCGCGCTGATGTCCGGTTTCAACTCTATCGTGTCATACAATATGGCATTCAAGATGTTCAAGGGCGTTACTCCGAAAGAATGGCTGGACAAGTATAGGGAAGCGATGGGGATATGACGCACGGGCTGTGGTTTATTCCCCTTGGGTGAGGTCTGACGGGATACCTTTCCAGCTGATGGGTGTCGGGGCTGTCACATTGATGTCAGCCCCGCTGACAGGGTGGGTGAACTTTACCTGATGGGAATGCAGGCAGATGCTCCCGTCCGGATTGGAGCGCGGGGCGCCGTATTTAAGGTCTCCCTTGATGTGGCAGCCGAGATGAGCCAGCTGGCAGCGTATCTGGTGGTGTCTTCCTGTCAGGAGTTCCACTTCGAGCAGGTGGTAACGCTCTGTGTCTGCGATATGTCTGTAGCGCAGGCGTGCGAGTTTGGCTCCCGGAGCGCCGGATTTGCTCACATAGGATTTGTTCTGGCGCTCATTGCGTGTCATCC
>CAZKRZ010000218.1:0-2554 GCA_964555325.1 uncultured Muribaculaceae bacterium | reverse complement strand
GTCTTATTATTTTCCGCAGGCGTGTACCAATGTGCTTGCGAATGTAACTATTTCGTTCTGACAATCTTATGGATTGGAAACTCGTATTGCAGGTCATCGGGGTCGCCCTCGGGCTGCTCTATCTCTATCTCGAATACAAGGCTGACATCCGCCTGTGGATAATCGGGCTGCTGATGCCCGTCGTGCATGGTATCCTGTATTTCCGTGCCGGTCTGTACGCCGATTTCGGGATGCAGATGTATTATGTGGCGGCAGGGGTCTATGGCTTTGCGGTCTGGATGAGCAAGGGCAGGCGGCAGGGGACTCAAGAGAAGCAGGAGAATGGGGCGGGGATAAGCCATACTCCGGCGAAGTTGTGCCTGCCGCTCGTCGCCGTATACGCCCTACTGCATGTCCTGCTGTACCTGTTCCTGTCCCGTTGTACGGATTCGACAGTCCCTTTCTGGGATGCGATGACGACGGCGTTGAGTGTGGTGGCTATGTGGATGCTGTCGCGCAAGTATGTGGAACAGTGGATGGTATGGTGCGTAGTGGATGCCGTGACCGTCGCGCTGTATTTCTACAAGGGGATACCTCTGACGGGCTGTCTGTATGTCCTCTACACCGTGCTCGCAGTG
Organism: uncultured Muribaculaceae bacterium; assembly: GCA_964555325.1. Taxonomy (GTDB): domain Bacteria; phylum Bacteroidota; class Bacteroidia; order Bacteroidales; family UBA932; genus Cryptobacteroides. The sequence goes on along the minus strand of CAZKRZ010000218.1, from coordinate 1,937 downwards.
CTGGGCTGGCGCAGGTGGAAGCGTATGGCCGGGAGTGCGTCTTAGGTCCGGAGTATCGCTTTTCTGCCGGAGAGAGGGGATAATTCGACTTTTTGTCGCTAACTTTGGCAGAATATGGAAAGAAAATATTTGCTCACTGCACTGATGTGGCTCGCTGGGCTCTCCGCGGCTGCTGCAACAGACACACTTAAGGTCAATAGCCTGCGCTATGCCGGACCTTTTGAAGTCACCGCTCCCTGCGAGATAGACAGCGTCAATATCAAGGGAGAGAAATTCGACCCTCTGTCGCTTCTCGACACACAGCTTTCGTTCGATGCGCTTGGGAATACATTCTCGGACATCGCCGGACTGCGTCCTCTCGTCAGAGGAGGGGAGAATGCGAACAGCAGTCTCAACTTGCTGGGATTCAGCATGGAGAACAGATTGTTTGCCAAGGCTGATATTCATGTAAAAGGGGTCAGGCACTACAAGGTATTTGTAGACGGCAAGGCCGCCAAGGGGCAGCAGAAGCTCGATCCCGGTACGCATGATGTCGTTATCAAGGTGCTGACACCCAAGGGAGAGAAGCCGTCCGACGACTCGCTCGAGGTATTTGTGACGACAGCGCAGGAAGGCGTCATCAACCTGCGCAAGGACGGCAAGCATATCTATAGCCTCGATGCCAATACGGTAGGCGAGACCTGCGGAGGCATCAGCATCAGCCCGAGCGGAAAATACATGGCCGTTACCTACGGTGTGATTAATGGCAAGGGGGAATTTGATTCGTATACGGAAATCCGTACGACGGCGGACGACAAACTGCTCAATCGCGGCAAATCGAGGGTCAACTGGATGCCTCGGAGCGATAGGTATTGGGCCATACGCAAGGGCGTGGACGGCAATGACCTCATAGCCACCGATCCGCTGAGCGGAACGGAGACAATCATAGCCCACAATGTCCCTACGGGCAGTTTCAAGATAGCCCCGTCGGAGGATTATCTGCTGTATTCATTTGTGCAGAAAGGTCCCAAAGAGGGGGATGTACACCAGATACTGACGCCTGATGACAGGCAGTCCGGCTGGCGTGACCGCTCCTATGTCTCCAAGTATGACATCGCCAGCGGCCTGATGCAGCAATTGACTTACGGATACCATGACGTGTGGGTCTCTGACATCTCGGCGGACGGCGGCAGACTCCTGCTGATGACTTCCCGTGACAGGCTGACCAAGCGTCCGACTACACTGTATTCGGTCATTGAACTGGATGTCCGTACGCTTGAGAGCAGGACCCTTGTGAGCGATGACGGTTTTGTCCGCAGTGCGTTCTATTCTCCTGACGGCAAGCAGGTTCTGCTCAAGGGGACAGCAGAGGCGTTTGATGGTATAGGCAAGAGCAAGACGCTCAAAGAGGGGCAGATTCCCAACGGCTTTGACATGAGGCTCTTTATTCTCGATCTGGCGAGTCTGGAGGTAAAGCCTATCGGAGTGGAGTTCGGGCCGAGCGTTAGCGGGTCTCCTGTGTGGGCTGCATTTGACGGCAAGATTTATTTCAAGACAGATGACAAGGATGTGCAGAATCTCTACCGCGCCGACCCCCGTAACGGCAAGATAGAGAGGCTCGACAATAAGGAGGAGTCTGTTGCCGGCTTTGACATCGCGGAGAACTCACCCATGCTCGTCTATTCGGGACAGAGCCTCTGCAACGGACATCGTGCGTATGTATATAATCTCAAGAACGGCAAGCAGAGGGTCGTCGCGGACATCGATGCCGTGAGGTTTGCAGATACAGTGATGGGCGAGGGCGGAGCATACGAATTCACCTCTTCGAGAGGAGATGTCATCAACGGATTCTATGTATTGCCGCCGGACTTTGACCCGAACCGCAAATACCCTATGCTGGTGCATTATTATGGCGGATGCTCTCCTTCGGCACGCTATTGTGTGGGCTCGTATTCGCC
>CAZKRZ010000217.1:0-2572 GCA_964555325.1 uncultured Muribaculaceae bacterium | reverse complement strand
GTCGGAGAACTGTTCTACGAAGAGGAATTCAAGGCCCTCGGCGTAGATGTCATCGTGAGTACGGTGGACGGCAGCCACGGAGTCAAGGGATTTGTCACAGACGCTCTCGCTACGGCGGCGTCCGGCAGGGAAGTCACAGACGCATTCGACGGATTCTGCGCCTGCGGACCTATACCTATGCTCCGCGCCCTGTGCACGGCATGTGCCCTGCCCGGACAGTTGAGCCTCGAGGAGAGAATGGGCTGCGGATTCGGCGCGTGCATGGGCTGCACCCATGAAATGGTCGGCGGCGGCAAGCGTATATGCAAGGACGGACCTGTGTTCGACAGGGAGGAAGTGATATGGTAGATCTCAAGACAACGCTTTCTGGCGTAGAACTTAAAAATCCGCTCATTCCTGCGAGCGGTACATTCGGATACGGGCAGGAATTCCGCGAACTGTACGACCTCAATATGCTTGGGGCTATCTCCATAAAGGGCACGACGCCCCTTCCCCGTCTTGGAAATGCTGTACCGCGCATTGCGGAATGCCCCGATGGAATGCTCAACTCCGTAGGACTTCAGAATCCCGGAGTGGATGCCGTTGTGGAGAAGGAAATCCCCGCGTTGAGGGAATTCTATCATGGGCCTATCGTCGCCAATATCAGTGGATTCAGTATAGATGACTATGTGCTGTGCGCCTCCAGGATTGCGCCTCATGCGGATATAGTGGAGGTCAATATCAGTTGCCCCAATGTGCATGGAGGAGGCATGTCCTTCGGTACGGATCCCAAGTGTGCGGCAGAGGTGACCCGTGCGGTCAAGCAGGTCACAGACCGTCCTGTATATATGAAACTGAGCCCGAATGTCACAGACATCACCGCTATCGCCCGTGCGTGCGAGGATGCCGGAGCGGACGGACTCTGCCTAATCAATACTATCCAGGGTATGAGAATAGACACCCTGCGTCGCAAGCCTGTGCTTGCCGCCGGAGCAGGCGGACTTTCCGGTCCTGCGGTATTCCCTGTGGCAGTGAGGATGGTCTGGCAGGTGGCACATGCGTGCAATATACCCATAATCGGCTGCGGAGGCGTGTCCTCGGCGTCTGATGTCGTGGAGATGATGATGGCAGGAGCGTCTGCCGTCGAAGTGGGTGCGGCCAATCTGGTCAATCCCTGGGCGTGCAAGGAGATAATTGAGTCGCTCCCTGCCGAAATGGAAAGGCTCGGAATAGATAGTTTGGCACAAATAATAGGAATAATATGACAGACAGAGATGTGATCATCGCGCTGGATTTCAGCGGCGCTGCGGAGGCACTGGCATTCCTCGACCGTTTCGAGGGCATGCGCAAGCCGTTCGTAAAGATAGGAATGGAACTTTTCGATGCCGCCGGTCCGGGCATTGTCAAGGAAATCAAGCGCAGGGGGCACAGGATATTCCTCGACCTCAAGCTGCATGACATCCCCAACACCGTGAAAAGGACTATGACCGCTCTGTCGGAGCTGGATGTGGATATGGTCAATGTCCACGCTGCCGGTACAATAGGCATGATGAAAGCCGCCGTTGAGGGTGCGACGCGTCCTGACGGCAGCCGTCCAATAGTGATTGCCGTTACCCAGCTCACAAGCACAGGAGAGGACAGTCTGCATGACGAATTGCTCATCTCGGCAGGCATGCGCGAGACAGTCGTCAAATATGCTGCCAATGCCAAGGCGGCAGGCCTTGACGGTGTGGTCTGCTCTCCGTTGGAGGCTGCCGGCATCAAGGAGGCCTGCGGAGAGGACTTCCTGACAGTGACTCCCGGCATTCGTTTCGCGGATGCGGCAAGCGACGATCAGGTACGCATCGCGACTCCGTCAAATGCCCGTTCTCTCGGATCTGACTATATAGTGGTAGGCCGTCCCATAACGAGGGCGGAGGACCCTGTGGCCGCATACATCCGCTGTATGGAAGAATTCTGCGGCGAGAGTGTAGCGCGCGCTGATGCTGCCGCCTGTGATTCGCTGGCCGGCAAAGTGGCTGGAGAACTGCTGCGCATCGGTGCCGTATTCCTCAGACCCGATGACCCGTTCACTTGGGCAAGCGGCATCAAGAGCCCTATCTATTGTGACAACAGGCTGATACTCACCGCACCCGAGGCCCGTGTGCTCGTAGAGCAGGCCATTGCGGATACGGTACGCAAATACTATCCTGAGGCTCAGGTACTTATGGGTACCAGCACCGCAGGCATAGCACACGCTGCCATCGCGGCATCCATTCTCGATATGCCTATGGGCTATGTCAGGAGCGGAGCCAAGGATCACGGCCGCACCAACAGGATAGAGGGCCGTCTCGAAAAAGGCGGGAAAGTGGTTGTCATAGAGGACCTTATTTCCACAGGAGGCAGCTGCATCGAAGTCGTCGAGGCATTGAGGGAGGCAGGAGCCGACGTGCTCGGTATCGTCAGCATATTTACCTACGGTCTCCGCAAGGGCCTGGAGAGACTCGCGGCAGCGGATGTGGAGCACCACAGCCTCTGCGACCTCGATACTCTCGTGAGAGTCGCCGCGGACGGTGGTTATATCGCCCAGAATGACAGACAGACCATAAGAGAG
>CAZKRZ010000216.1:0-2602 GCA_964555325.1 uncultured Muribaculaceae bacterium | reverse complement strand
CGCGCCTGCCGATTGCGAAGTTCTGGGTCTCTTCGAGGGTGTTGTTGAGAGTGTCTCTGGAGAGATTGACCATGGCGCGGATACCGCCTGTCGCCACATCCATGAGCACGATGCAGCCGCCCTCGATTTCATCCACATCCTTTATCTGCTCGCGGAGAGCCTTGTCGGCGATGTCCTGCATGTCCACATTGAGAGTGGTGCGGATGTCCAGGCCGTCTTCTGCATTGACATACAGGCTGTCATTGTCCCGGACGTGTATGCTCCCGTCGGTGATGCGGAGGTATTCGGTACCTTCCTTGCCGTGCAGGATGTGGTCGAATTTGCCTTCCAGTCCGACATGTGTGTTGCCGGCGGTGCTCCTGGAGTTGCGGATAAAGCCTATGGTCCTGCGGGCGAGTTTCCCGTAAGGGTAGCGCCTCACGTAGTTGGTCTCCACTATCAGTCCTCCCCTGTGGGACTTTTCGTTGAAGAGCGGCAGTTTCTTGAGTCTGTTGAGGACGGGGCGCTCGATATTGCGCTTTATCTCCATGTATTTGGCGTTGTTCTCGCGTCCGTTCTTGATCATGGAGTAGTATTCGTCGGCACTATGGTCACCGAATTCGGCGGCGAGCCCTTTTGAGAGTTGTCTGGCCTTGGAGAGCCAGAGGGCCTCGAGGCTGTCACCTGCATGGCGGTTTTTCATTCCGGCATAGTGCGTCTTCTGGACGCAGCAGTCCATGTAGATGTCGTAGGTGGGCAGGGTCATGGCGAGGATGTCCCCATTCTCCGACAGGATAGATCCTCGCGTGGGCTCGATGGTATTGCGCACCGACTTGGGCATGAGTTTGGATGCTATGCCCGGGTCGGGCTTCCAGATGACGGCTATGTATAATAGACGTCCGGTCAGCAATACGAATATGACGAGAAACAGCAGATAGAGCCAGTGCACACTGCGCCATATCTTGTCTGATTTCTTTTTCTGTTTCGTTGTATTGTCTTTTATCGTCATATCGTCATTCCAATACCTTTGCCGGTTCCTGCGGTTCCGAGACCTTGGATCCGGACTCTTCGAGGAGCCTGCTCACTGTGCTCCGCCGCCCGAGCTGCACCAGCTCATAAGTCTTCTGTGTGTATCTTATCTCCAATTCGTGGAGGGTTTTCTTGTTGTTTTCTACCTGTACGAGGGTTTTGTCTACCCCGATGTTGAACACTATCAGCAACATGAACAGTACTACGAGGACTGCTATGTATTTCAATGCCCTGTCGGCTCTCAAGCGGAGCAGGAACTCTCCCTTGAGTATCGCTATCGTGGAGTTGCCGAGGAGGCGTCCGATGTCACCTAATTTCCATTTGCGCCCGTTCATATCTTTTCCGCTATTCTGAGTTTTGCGCTTCTGGCCCTCGTATTCGCCGATATTTCCTCCTCGGGAGGGAGTATGGGCTTGCGGTTTACCGCTGACAGAGGGGCGTTGGTGCGTCCGTATTCGTCGCGGATGACGGTGCCTTCCGTATTGCCGCTGCGGATGAAGTTCTTGACCATCCTGTCTTCGAGAGAATGGTAGGTAATCACTACCAGCCGTCCGCCGGGCTTGAGGCTTGCCGCCGCTCCGGAGAGAAATTTCTCCAGGGAGCGCATTTCCTCGTTTACCTCTATGCGCAGAGCCTGGTAGACCTTGGCTAAGTACTTGTGGGCGGCGTATGACGGTGTCAGTGGAGCGAGTACCTCGCCGAGCCGTGAAGTGGTCGTGACGGGGGAGTCCGATCTCGCCGCGACTATGAGCCTGGCGGCCCTGCGGGCGTTGTCCACTTCTCCGTACAGGCGGAATATCCTTTCGAGCGCCTCCTCGTCATAACTGTTGATGACATCGGCGGCGGTCTTGTCGCCCTCTCCGTTCATGCGCATGTCCAATGCGGAGTCGAAACGGAAACTGAATCCTCTCTCCGGAGTGTCGAACTGGTGGGAGGATACCCCCAGATCCGCGAGAATGCCGTCGAAACGGACATCGTGCAGCAGGGCGTAGTTGTGTATAAAGCGGAAGTTGTTGTGTATCAGCGTGAGCCGTTCGTCTTTGGGGGCTCCGGCGATGGCGTCGGAATCCCTGTCGAAAGACATCAGTCTGCCGCTCTCTCCGAGGCGGCGCAGAATCTCGCGGCTGTGTCCTCCGCCTCCAAGTGTGGCATCGGCGTAGATTCCGTTCGGGTCTCCGACCAGGGCGGAGACACTCTGCTCAAGCAATACGGGGATATGATATTCAGACATTGCGGCACCTCCTATCTTTGTTCAGACAGTTTGCCGGCTATGGATAGATATTCCTCGTTGGAGATGGCGCCGGACTCATATTTTTCCTTGGCCCATATCTCGATCTTGTAGTCGTTGCCGGAGAACACCACTTCGCGTGTGACTCCTATCGATTCCAAGAGCTTCGCCGGAATGCTTATGCGGCCGAGTTTGGGGTCGGGCTCGACGACAGCGCGGTTGCGCATGTATTCTCTCCAAAATCTCGAATGGTCCGCGTTGAAGAAATTGAGTTTCGACTTCACTTCTTCCGAGCGGCGCTGCCACTCATCGAACGTGAACATCTCGAGACAGTCGTCGAACAAGTCCCTTTTGATGACAAATCTC
>CAZKRZ010000215.1:0-2614 GCA_964555325.1 uncultured Muribaculaceae bacterium | reverse complement strand
AGCAACATCTAATTCTTTTATATCAGTTTTATCACTATAAAGACCGTTTTCGCCCTTAAAATTAAGGGAATCGGCGGAAATATCTATATTACCGTTGATAATGCTATCTACGGTAAGTTCTGTGTTCATATAATATTTACTTGATAGATTTGATAAGAATTCGTCTGCTGAACCTACCTTAAACCTGTTTAATTCATAATCGTAATCTTTAGAACTGTCATATCCTTCATCATCTATTCTTGCAAGATCGGTATCGTATACTTGAATAAGTAATTCACGGGATTGCTCGATAGTTAGTATATCTGCGTCGTTAGTTGCATTCTTGGTAGATGCACCGCTAATAAGCTCGTATACGCTTGGAAGCATCAAATAACCTCTGTCTGCTTGAGGTTTGTTGTAAGTGTGATCCAACGGCATACCTTCTAAGAGAATATCACAGTTCAATGTGTCCTTCATAATATTTAACACATTTGAAAAAGCTTCTTCTACAGGTGTAAATAACGAGTTGATATCGAATTCTGCGGAAGTTTCACCCTCTTCAGATGGTGATAATTTAGTAACCATTTTTTCGATTATTTTGATAACTAAATCTGAATATTTGTCATTAAAGTTATTGATTCTAACAGTAGTCTTACCTGCTTCTGCACCAACAACTCTGTCTTTCAATTCATTTAGATCATTATAGACCTCTTTTACATTGATTATTAATGTAAAGCTTAATCCTTTTGGTAGAGATTTACTAAGAGATTCCATCATAGCGGAGCTTGATTCTTCGCTCTCCGATAATAAAAGCTCGGCAAGGTCTACACGCACTGTTGCATAAATTTGATTTATATGATAGCGTCCTTTGTCTACTGTAATAATCTTATCTCCGTCTTCACGAATATACTTATTACTTTCGTCAAAGAATACGGCAGGAGAATCGGATACTATATAAATACTGTCAAAATCCACAGAATCAAGTATAGATGTAGTATCGTCCTCGGCTAATGCTAAGCTCTCGTCGGTTTGATCGAATAATCCGTCTTTAACTGCATCTGAAATAAGTTTAGTCAATTCACGGTCTGTAATTTTGACCTTCATATCGGAATTATCTTTAAAATCAACATTATCTAAATGTATTTCCGATGTGATATTGGTAAGTGTTTCGGTATCAAATAAGTTATTAGCTTCCCAATATGATGCATCTATACCGTATTTTTCTTCTATTTGTGCATAGAGAGCCTGAATATTTGCAGTTTCACCATAATTAGATGCCATTGCCTCGTCTATTAAGCAACGAAGAGTGGTCATAAATTCGTGCGGAGTGATACTGTTCTCAATATCGTTTACATCAAATAAACCTGCCAACTGAAGTAAGCCTTGAATATGAGATAATCTTAACGTCATATTGTTATCTTCGTCTGCTACAAATTCAATAGGCATAAAGTCATTTATCTTAGAGAAAATATCTACGACCTTAGCGTTGACCTGATTAAATACACTTCCATGACTTGTCGGTTCTGTGGGAACAGATTCTATGGCTTCTTCGCCACTCTCTTCAGGGAATAAAACTACATCAACAAGTAATGCATTGACTATTTTTTTGAGATTAGCGGTTTCTTTATTATCATAGTTATTGATATATAATGTAACCTCTTCATTCTCGTCGGTTGGGAATGTTTCAAGTGAAACAAAGAAATCTTTAGGCAATATCGACTTGACCGCATTGACTGCAAATTCGGGAATACCTTGCTCTATAAGCATTGGTGCAACCGCTTCATTGACAATATCTCTAAGTTTTAGTTCTACAGTGATATACAACTTTGGTTTATTGCTTTCACCCTCTGATGTTGCATTACTGAAAACTACCTGTGGCACACCTGCATAGGCTGAAAGATCAACTCCCTCTAATTGTGGAACTGTTTGACCTAAGTCTACATACTTAAATACAAGCGAAAGTATTTCACCAATCAAGGCTGCAACTTGTTTATCGTGTATCTGGAATGTGGTATAGCTATAATCTTCACTACCCTCATACGGATATAATCCCAAATTTTGGAAGTTAAAGGATAATTCCTTAAATAACGCTTCAAGTGTGTCGTTTTCGGTGTTTTCTTCTCCGCTTTCACCGGCAGCACTTAATTCACTCTCTCCCATATTTTCGTTATTAGCTTCACCGCCACCGATCAAGTCGCCTAAATTTAAAGTTTGATCTATAACTTCGAGGTCGACTCTATATGGATGAGCTTCTTTATATGCCTCTAATGAGCCATATTCCGCTTTTTCTTCCTCCGAAAGAGCATTATATCTCGTACTATATTCTTCATCGGTCATATCAGCTTGATATAATGCACTATTTAATTGATAATAAAATCCATCAAGGTCATTTTGGGTGTATGGCTCTGTTACGATTAGATCTCTATTCGAATGTAGGGCACCACTCAAAAGACTTATACATTCATTTAGCTTGACCCCGCCTATCAACGGACTAACGGTATTATTAAAAACGACATTAGCCGCAATGACAACGCCTACTGTAAATACCACGCAAATAACAAGCATTACTATAAGACAAGTAACGCATGCTGGTACCTTTCTCTTCTTAATTCTCGGCATAGTTTTTCCTCCTCAT
>CAZKRZ010000214.1:0-2624 GCA_964555325.1 uncultured Muribaculaceae bacterium | reverse complement strand
CCGCCATTGCGCTGCGGAGTGGAGAGGCATTTGCCGAAGACAGCCATGCTGCCAATATGGTGGTGAGTATGGTCACGAAGGAGTGTGTTCTGAAATAAAAAATCCGGGACGGGCACATGATGCGTACCGGCCCCGGATATTAGGTTGAAATATGTGATTACAGCCCGCGGACTGTCTCGAACCACTGTGCGGCGGTCTTGACACCGGCCTTGCTCCAGCAGCTGCCGAAACTGTAGGAGAATGTCTCTCCGGACTTGATCTTCTTGTAGGTGAGGCCGTGGGTGCCGTCTTCCGTCACGATCGAGCCTTCGGCTCCGGGGACATGTACGGCGACTCCGATCATGCCGTCCTCGGGCTCTCCGCTCTGGTCGGATGCGTGCTCCCACAGGGCGTAGCGGTCCTTGAGGACAATCTCGTCAGTGACTGTATTCTGCGCAGGGTGGCGGAATACGCCGGCCGCAACAGTCAGTTCATCTCCGTATGCTCCGGAGAATGTCCAGCTGTCCTCCACCTGCACGAAATAACTGCCGGGAGTGACCGTGAACTTCTTGTCGAGAGCAATCTTCTCGCCTTTGGCCTCCCATTCGGGATAATGCAGGACGAACACGACCTTGTCGGGACTCTGCTCCAGTATCTCCCATGAGCGGTAGTTGGTGGCAGGATACTGTATCTCGCCGTCGAGAAGCACAGCGGAAGCGCCTCCGCCGAGGCTGACGCCGACCTTGTAGCAGTCTTTGCCGTTGCCCCAGTCCTTGTGATAGGACTTGCCCTCCTCGAGTTCCATCTTGTAGCGCATGTCAGCCACGAGTGCTCCGGGCTGCTTGACCCAGATGTCGATGCCGGGAGCGGTAGGGTTGCCCTCGAGGGCCTTGCCGTAGATGCGTCCTGCGATGAGGTCGTTCTCAAACATGAAATCGTCCATGCGCTCCGGCACATAGCGTGCCGCTACCTGGGCCTCTTTCTCATTGCCGCCGCAGGCTGACAGAGTCAGCGCGCAGGCGGCCGCGAGAATCCATTTTGCAGTGTTTCTGATCATGATTACCCGGTATTGGACTATTTGAGGTCAGGTGTTGCGCACCAGTCCATATCGTTGTAATCATCGTTCTCTCCGCACATGCCCCAGATGAATGTGTAGTTGCGTGTGGCACAGGCGGAGTGGATGCTCCACTGGGGAGAGATGACTGCCTGCTCGTTGTGCATCCAGATATGGCGTGTCTCCTGGGGCTCGCCCATGAAGTGACATACTGCAGCCTCCTCGGGGACCTCGAAGTAGAAGTATACCTCCATTCTGCGGTTGTGGGTGTGTGCAGGCATTGTGTTCCAGGTGCTTCCGGGAGCAAGTTCGGTCATACCCATCTGCAGCTGGCAGCAAGGGACGACCTCCTTGACGAGGAGCCTGTTGATGGTGCGCTCGTTGGCCTCTTCGAGAGAGCCGAGGTGCATCACGACTGCATCTTTCTTGCTGACCTTCTTGACGCCTGTCTCCTTGTGGGCAGTGGCGGAGCAGAAGTAGTAATGTGCAGGGTGTGCAGGATCGTCGCTCTTGAAGGTGACATGACGGTCGCCGCGTCCTACGTAGAGAGCCTCCTTGTAGTCGAGGTGATACTCCTCGTCACCTACGAGGACCGAACCGGGACCTCCGACATTGAAGATACCGAGTTCGCGGCGCTGGGTGAACCAGTCGGAACGCAGGATCTCGGGTGCCTCGAGGAGCAGGGGCTCGCTTACGGGCACTGCGCCTCCGGTGATGATGCGGTCAAACATGGAGTATACCATGTTGATCTCATCGGCAACCATTACATTCTCTACAAGATACTCGCTGCGGAGCCTTTCTGTATCATAATGCTTGGCGTCTACATTGCTCGACGCCTGTCTGACTGTACAATTTACTTTTGACATGTCTTTCCGGGCTTTTTATTCGGGTTGTTTGCCGATATAGGCGAGAATACCGCCGTCTACATACAGGATATGTCCGTTCACCGCGTCAGATGCGTGCGAAGCGAGGAACACTGCAGGGCCGCCGAGCTCATTGGGCTCAAGCCAGCGTCCGGCAGGTGTCTTGGCGCAGATAAAGCTGTCGAAAGGATGACGGCTGCCGTCAGGCTGTTTCTCGCGCAGGGGAGCGGTCTGGGGAGTGGCGATATAGCCGGGGCCGATGCCGTTGCACTGGATGTTGTATGCACCGTACTCGGAGCAGATGTTACGTGTGAGCATCTTGAGTCCGCCCTTTGCTGCTGCGTATGCGGATACGGTCTCGCGGCCGAGCTCGGACATCATGGAGCAGATGTTGATGATCTTGCCCTCGCGCCTCTCCATCATCTCGGGGATGACAGCGCTGCTGACGATGAACGGGGCCACGAGGTCCACGTCGATGACGGCCTGGAACTCGGAACGCTGCATCTCATGCATGGGGATACGCTTGATGATACCGGCGTTGTTGACGAGGATGTCGATCTGACCTACCTCGGCATGGATCTTCTCCACGAGAGCCTTGACGTCGTCCTCTTTGGTGACATCGCAGACATAGCCCTTGACATTGGTAATGCCGGCCTCTTTGTAGTTGTCGAGTCCGCGCTGGAGGGCTGCCTCGTTGATGTCATTGAAGATAATGTTTTTGATACCTG
>CAZKRZ010000213.1:0-2648 GCA_964555325.1 uncultured Muribaculaceae bacterium | reverse complement strand
CGCTCTCTCCTCATGCTACCATTTCTCCGGATCCTGCAACTACCGAGTTGGATTACAACCAGGATGTCAAGTTTACGGTGACGGCGCATGACGGCACACAGCAGCAGTATGTGGTCAAGAAGGGCGTACCTGCCAAACTCGAGTTCGGTATGCGTGAGCGTAGCGCCAAGGTGATGTTTGCCAAGAAACTGAAATCCGACCTCGGTATCAGCGTGGAAAATCTCACTACCGGTTGTGCCGTGTCCGGCAACTACCTCGCCATCAACACCCGCAATGAGGACATTCTCCTGATTGACAGGCTTACCGGTGAGAAGAAGGGCACTATCGCCCTCGGTAGCGAGTTCAAGGGCAGCCTGCGCAACTTCTACATCACCTCCGATGACGCCGGCCACATATTCATGTGCAACCTTGTGCCCAATGACGGAAATGTCTTCAAGATCTGGAAGATAAACGATGTCACTTCCTCTCCTGAGCTCTATCTCTCATGGGATGCCAACGGACTTGCTTTCGGCAGGAAGTTCTCCATCCGGGGCAATACGGATACCAATGCTGTCATTACAGCCCCTTGCCATACCAATCCTACTTCCGGATTCTATCGCTGGACTATCACTAACGGAGTGAAACCCGAAAGGCCTGAATGGGGCTCGGCAACCGGCATTGACTGGAACTCCAATGTCGACCTGGTCTACAAGACTGCAGATCCGTCATCCGACTATTTCGTACACTGTTATTCGACCAACAAACTGACATGGATGGATGGAGCTACCAATACTATCAAGTATCAGTTGGGTGCAATCAACACGAACTTCATCCCTAATGCTCTCGATGTTGTGGAGTTTAACGGCAATTATTATCTTGCCGCCAACCAGGCAAACAGTTTCAGCTGGGGTCGTGCCGACTATGTATGGCTGCTCGATCTCGCGGATGCCAATAACTTCACCGGCACCCTCGACCTGAGCAATGTGCCTGCCGTAAAATGGTATTCTTTCAATGAATATGGCGCAAAAGCCATCGGAGAGACATACAACGGCAACGGTACTGCGGATGTCCTGCTCAGCGTCTCGGACAACGGCTACTACATGTACCTGTACTTCCTCTTCACCAACGGTTGTGTGGTCGGTGTGCAGTTTGACTGCATCGATATGTAACACTTTGTGACAGAATAATAATCTTCAGACTGTTCTGCCGGGTGTATTTGCCGGATTCGGGTCAGACGGCGATCACCGGCGGGGCAGTCTGTCTTTTTAAAAAACATACAAGCTATAACCATCAATGAAATCGTTAAAGAAACTGTTTGCTGTTGCAGCGTTTCCCGTAATTGTAGGCATCGTGTCATGCGCATGCGGCAAGGAAGACAACGGGGGTAAATATGTCTTCCCTTCGGATGGCAAGGATACGGTCTCTGTAGGACCGAAGCCGTGTTTTATCTGGATAGATGCGGCTGCCAACTTCCCGGATTTCGCCAATAGCGAAGCCAATATCGAGCGCGACCTCAAGAAGGCGGCCGATGCCGGATTTACCCATATAATAGTGGATGTGCGTCCTACCGACGGCGACGTGCTCTTCAAGAGCGACCATTGCGACCAGGTGAAGTGGCAGGGTGCATGGCAGGGAGGCGAGTATAAGCGTATCGAGCGTACGGCGACATTCGATTATCTCCAGGCTTTCATTGACAAGGGACATGCTCTCGGGCTCAAGGTATATGCAGGTTTCAATACTTTCGTATCCGGAAACAGGTCACCTCTCGGCAATATGGGTGTTGCATTCCGCGATGAGGAACTGGCTGCCGAGTCCACTATACTCAATCTGGACAAGGGACTTACATCCATTATGGACAGCGGCGAGAGGGAGATTTTCTTCAATCCTGCTTCTCCCAAGGCCCAGAACTATATCATCTCTCTGCTGGAGGATCTCGCGGCATACGGCAAGACCGGCCTCGACGGCATTATCCTGGACAGGGGACGTTTCCGTGGCATACAGAGCGATTTCTCGGAGACAACCCGCGAGCAGTTTGAGAAATATGTCGGCAAGACGATGAAGGCATGGCCACAGGATGTGGCTCCTGTCGGATTCAAGGACCAGGTCAATTCCGCAAATACCGAGTACTATCTCAAGTGGCTGGAGTTCAGGGTTAAGGTGATTTATGATTTCATGGCAAAGGCCCGTGCGGCTGTCAAGGCAGTGGATTCGGGTGTAGATTTCGGTTGCTATGTAGGTGGCTGGTACGCCATGTATACCGAGAACGGAGTCAACTGGGCGAGCAAGAAATACGATCCCTCCAAGGTCAGCAGCTTCCAGTGGTTCGCTTCGGATAAATACAAGGATTATGGTTATGCCGGTCTGATGGATCTGCTCATCATCGGAGCATACGCCAAGCCGGTGGTGGTCTATGGTGACGCAGAGTGGACTATGCAGGGCTTCTGCTCCCTTGCCAAAGACAAGGTGCGTGGCGACTGCCCCGTGTACGGCGGCCCCGATGTAGGTAATTGGGATCTGGAAAACCAGTATGACCAGGATTTCGAGAATCAGGCTATTGTCAATTCGGTCAAGGCCTGTGCGGACGCCTGCGACGGTTATTTCCTCTTCGATATGATCCACCTCAAGATGGCAGACCAATGGAAGTATGTCAAAGAAGGTATATCTTTGCT
>CAZKRZ010000212.1:0-2649 GCA_964555325.1 uncultured Muribaculaceae bacterium | reverse complement strand
GTCAGCGACGAGGACGCGGAGAGGTATATCAAGATATTCACCCTGCTGGACAAGGAGACCATCGATGCCGCGATAGCCGAGCACCGCGAGGACCCCGGACAGAGACGCCTGCAGCAGCTCCTCGCCCGCGAAATCACCGTCCTCATCCACGGACAGGCAGAATACGACAACGCTGTCAAGGCCTCTAAAATGCTCTTCGGCCAGTCCACTTCGGAGGACCTCAAGTCGCTCGACGAGAAGACTTTCCTCGCAGTGTTCAGCGGTGTGCCCACATTCAGCATCTCCCGTAACAAACTGCCTATGAACATACTCGAGGCCATCGCTGTGGAGACTGCCATATTCCCGTCCAAGGGAGAGGCGCGCAAGATGGTCCAGGGCGGCGGCGTGAGCGTCAACAAGGAGAAGGTCACCGACATCAACGCCCAGTTGGGCGAGAGTGACATACTCGACGGCAAATACATCCTCGTCCAGAGGGGCAAGAAGAATTATTATATCATTAATGTAGAGTAGCCATGGAAGGTGGAGGAAGCACACGGCAGCAGAAAGTTGCCCACGAGGTACAGAAAGTACTGGCGGAGGTCATCCGAGCCAAGGGAATGGCGGCATTCGGCGGAGCCATGGTGACTGTGAGCGAAGTGCGCATCAGCCCGGACCTCTCCGTCGCCCAGGTGTTCGTGAGCATATTCCCGTCGGCAAAGGCGGACGCGGTAATGGGTCAGTTGAAAGAGAATACGCGCGCGTATCGCGGCGAGCTCGGGCACATTATGGGCAAGCAGTTGCGCATCGTCCCGGAGATTGATTTCCACCTGGATACGACGCTGGACTACGCGGAGCACATAGACGAACTGCTCAAGAAATAATGAATCTGCCCCTGTTCATAGCGGGCCGGTATCTTTTCGCCAGGAAGTCGCACAATGTCATCAATGTCATCTCGGCGATAAGCGCCGTGGGCATGGCTGTGGGCACTGCGGTGCTGATTATCATCCTGTCCGTGTACAACGGGTTTGACGGGATAGTCAAGGACGCGCTGGGCGATATGGACGCCGACTTGTCCGTGACTCCTGCCAGGGGCAAGGTATTCACGCCGGACGCCGCGGTCGTGGATGAGATAGCCGGGCTGGATGGCGTCGGGAGCGTCTGCATGTACATACAGGACAATGTGTTCGTGGATTATGACGGGGCACAGAGTGTGGCGACGGCACGCGGCGTAGATGAAATCTACGGGCACGTGACGGCTCTGCCGTCTCACGTGCTCGCAGGAGAATTTCTCCTGTGCCGCGGTCCGTCCCCGCGCTGCGCCGTCGGCGCAGCCCTCGCACACAGGCTCGGGCTCAACCCGTCTTTCGTCGCCTCCGTGGACATGTACTATCCGGACAGACGCGGCAGCATCTCGCTCGCCAATCCGGCAGCCTCCCTCCAGCACATCCGCATCCGCCCCTCCTGCACATTCAGCGTCAACGCCACCACCGACGAGTCGCTCATCATCCTGCCCATCTCGTCTATGCGCCAGCTGACAGGATACGGCGAAGAGGAGTGCAGCGGCATAGAGATACGCCTCGTTCCGGGCAGCACCCCCTCGCAACTCAAGAGCATTGAAAAGCGCGTACAGGAGTTGTTCGGCGAGGGATTCCGCGTGGCGGACCGCGAGCGGCAGAACGAATCCCTCTACAAGATGATGCGCTACGAGAAAGCGGCGATATTCCTCATTCTCATATTTGTAGTCATCATCATCGCATTCAACATATACGGCTCGCTCTCGATGCTCATCATCGAGAAACGCGGAGACATCAGCACACTCTACAGCATGGGTGCGGATGACAGCACCATCAGACGCATATTCGTCACGGAGGGCTGGCTCATCTCCCTGCTCGGCACTGCCGCAGGGCTGGTCACCGGTGTCGCATTCGTCCTGTTGCAGGAGCATTTCGGCATCATCAAGATGCCCGGCAACTACCTGATTTCCGCCTACCCCGTCATACTCGAATGGAAAGATGTGCTGCTGACTGCGGCGGGCACATCCCTCATCGGCCTGTTGATTGCCTGCACTCCGGTGGCAGGGCTCGGGAAACTCTCATGGAAACCATGACAACGCCGCAGTGACAATATAATAGTATATAACCAAAACAGCATCAATATGCGCAAGACAATCATCACCACCACACTCCTGCTCGCAGCCGTCTGTTCGGCTTCAGCGCAGCAGCCCGTCACCAAGGGTGGCGGTATCTCGCCCGAGATGCTCGGCGAGATCAGCAAGGGATACGCCGGCACTGCCTCTGACAAGGCTATCCGCAATGCTCTCAATACGGCTTCCGTCGCAGTCCTCACGGAAAATGCCGCCAACATGGCAATGCCCGAGACGGAGTTCAGCGACAGGGTCAAGACCCAGGGCATCACCAACCAGCGTTCCTCCGGGCGTTGCTGGCTCTTCACCGGACTCAATGTCCTGCGTGCACAGGCCATCACCGAGCACGATCTCGGCAACTTCCAGTTCTCCCAGAGTTACCTGTTCTTCTACGACCTGCTGGAGAAATCCAACCTCTTCCTCCAGGGCATCATCGACACCCGTGAGAAACCGATGACCGACCGCGAGGTGGACTGCCTCTTCGCCAATCCCATCAGCGACGGCGGCACATGGACCGGAGTCGCAAA
>CAZKRZ010000211.1:0-2649 GCA_964555325.1 uncultured Muribaculaceae bacterium | reverse complement strand
CAAGGCTCTTGACGCGGCCGCCGGCTTTGATGACGACGAGCTGCTGTCCGACATATGCTCCCTCCTCTCTGTCGGGTACAGTTACCTCGGAAACTATGCCGAGGCATTGGAGTTCCAGCAAAAGGGATACGAGATAGACAAACGCATCGGAAACGACGCCGCTCTCAGTTCGGACCTCAACACTCTCGCAGGACTATACCTCCTCTGCCACGATACAGAGCCCGCAAAATCATATATAGAGGAAGCTATCGGCATAGAAAGGAAACTCGACCGCAAGGGAACACTCGCCGTCAGACTTGGCATGGCCGCGGACATTCATTGTAAAACAGGAGAATTAGACAAGGCCTTGGAATATGCAAAAGAGGCTTTTGCGCTGGACAGTCTATACGGCATAGAAACCAAGGCTGCCGTCAGAAAGTCACAGATGGCGGAAATCTATATCAAGAAAGGCATGTTCGCAACTGCTGAGAACCTGCTGAACGAGGCCATACCGACACTGCAGCATGGCGGCAGCATGCACTCTCTCGCAGTAGCCTGCGTCCAGATGGGAAACATAAGTCTGAAGAATGGTGACAAGTCCTCTGCCGCCGGATGGTTTGAAGACGCCCTTGCACGAGCACAAGGCACTGGCAACAAATACATTGAATCCCAATCCGAATTCGGACTATGGCAGTCTTTGAAAGACAGTTCCCCTTCAATTGCAGCCTCTTACCTCGAATCATACGCCGCACACAAAGACACCATGTTCCAGAAGGAACTCGCTTACGCATTGGAAGCTAACAGGGTAAAATACGGAGCGGCGGCATTGGCCGAGCACATAGCACACGAAAAGCAAAGAAGCAGGATGATAGGAACAAGCGCAAGCATCACTGTCATCGCCCTTATACTGATCATATCCATTCTTCTATATGTTTATTCCATCAAATCGCAGCATGCCAAGTTGCTGGCAAAAATGGAGAAAGTCCGTACGGATTTCTTTACCAATATAACACATGAGTTCCGGACTCCGCTCACAGTGATTCTCGGATACGCCAAAGACATGAAAGACGGGATTTTACCACGCGACATGAGCCTGTCAAGACTCGGAGAGATAATATATTCCGAAGGCAATGGCATGTTGTCGCTCATCTCCGAGCTGCTCGACATATCCAAGATACGTCTCTCCACAGGCACACAAGACTGGAAACATGGCAATATTGTGGCTTATATCCAGATGATTGTAGATATACACGCCATCGAAGCGGAAAGAAAACGCATCAGTCTCACCTACATCCCGACGGAAACTTCGGTCGAAATGGATTATACACCAGAGTATTTCCGTAAGGTAATGAACAATCTTATCTCAAACGCCATCAAGTTCACTCCCATGGACGGGCGCATTGAAGTAAGTTCCCACACATACAGGAACTCATTGATTATAAAGGTTTCCGACACAGGCATTGGCATTCCGAAGGAAGAATTATCCATTGTATTCGATGAATTCTACCGCGGCAGCAATGGCCAGGGGTATGTGGGCTCTGGAATCGGCCTTGCTCTCGCCAAGCAGATTGTCTTGTCCTTAGGCGGGCATATATCCGTAGAGAGCAATGTCGGGAAGGGGGCTGTTTTCACAGTCATATTGCCACTGGACCATGGAGACAGGCCATTCCAAGGTATAACAGAGCAATCCAAGGAGGCCATATCCGGCACTGAAGAGGATAGCATGGATATTATTACGAAAGGGCAGCATAGAACAGACAATATGCCGTCTATCATGATTGTAGAGGACAATCTCTCTGTCATTCGCTTTATGGGGTCCGCCCTTGGGGATGGCTACTCTATAACATACGCCAGCAACGGCATCGACGCCATAGAGAGGGCAAAGTCATCCATACCGGACCTCATCATCACCGATGTAATGATGCCAAGGATGGACGGTATTGAATTTTGCCGGACTATCAGGAGCGAACCGCTGACTTCCCATATTCCGGTCATCATAGTATCAGCCAGATGCACGGACGAGGACAGAATCAACGGTATCAATGCCGGCGCTGACGCATATCTGTCCAAACCGTTCAACGCGGACGAACTCACATCCATGGTAACGCATCTTTTAGAATCCAGAAAGCACCTGCGGGACAAATTCTCCAGTATGTTTAAAGCTGGAGACAATCCCAAGGAAGACATCTCCCGGCCCGACAAGGATTTCCTCGACAGGTTTGACAGGATACTCGACGGGCTGATGGCCGAATGCTCGGTAGACGTCGAGAGCATTGCGGAAAGATTCTGCATAACGCGCAAGCAGCTGACCAAAAAGGTCTCCGCCATTACCGGAGAGAGTACTATCGACTACATCATGCACCTGCGCATACAGCGTGCGTGCTCGCTCCTTGACTCCGCCGACAATCTGTCTATCGCGGAGATAGCCATGAAATGTGGCTACGACGACAACGCATATTTTTCTCGCATTTTCCGTCAGATGACCGGAATGACTCCATCGCAATACCGCAAACAGAACAGCCGAATCCAGTAAGGCAGCCATACATCATAAATCAACCGTTAAAAGGCAGAGGCTTTGATTCCCGGTAACCTGCCTAAGGACATTCCGTCTCTGCCTCAATGTATCCTCCACTCGCCAAATCCGACAGCCCCATCGGAGTTTTTAACCAA
>CAZKRZ010000210.1:259-2651 GCA_964555325.1 uncultured Muribaculaceae bacterium | reverse complement strand
GTTGACGCCGCGTTCTCTGAGGTATGCCAGGCTCTTGTCGTCTATGTCGGAGAAATGTCCGCCGCCCCACAGGCGCGGAAGCATCTGGTATATTATAGGTTTGGAATGCTCCATGATTGTTTCTCTATTGGTCCGTACCGGCGGCTCTGCGCCTGAATTCTGCCACAGTCACAGCCGTGGCTACTGCCGCATTGAGCGATTCGGATGTGGGAATGCCGCCAGGGAATGACGGTATGCGCAGACGGTCGGTCGCGACGGCGGCCATTTCCCGGCTGATGCCGTTGGATTCGTTACCGATGACGATTATGGACGGATGTTCTGCGCCGTTGTCCAGATTGCAGCCGTAAATGTCCTCTCCGTCGAGGAATGTGCCGTATATGCGACCTCCGGCATTCCGTATCCTGCGGGAGTATTCCACAATGTCCGTGCGGTGGAAATCCACTCTGAACACAGCTCCCATTGTGGACTGTATGACCTTGGGGTTGTAGAGTTCGACGGTATCGGGAGATGCGATGACGGACTTGATGCCGAACCAGTCGGCTATGCGTATGATAGTGCCGAGATTGCCCGGGTCTCTGATTGCATCGAGGGCGAGATACAGCCCCGGAGCGGTAGGGAGAGCAGTGTCGGGCTTTTGTCTGACGACGGCTGCGACCGGAGGGGGAGTGGACATCGAGGAAATGCGTGCCATGGCATCTTCGCCTATCTCCGCAGACTCCAGTATTTCAACGACTTCGAATGAAGAGGCGATGGCCTCGTCTACCATTTTCCGTCCCTCTACGAGGAAGAGTCCCGCCTCGTCCCGTCCTTTTTTGGAGGACAGTGCTTTCAGAGCCTTGATTTTATTCGCCGACAATCGCATATCCTGCAAATATACTGATTCTTTGCGGAAAATAAGTTTTTTAAATATGTGTATATTTGTATTCTTCAAACAGAATATAGTATGATTAAGACATTGTTTGCATGCGTGCTCGCATTTATCGTCATGACTGCTGACGCACAGAGCGGTCTGAAAAGAGTATATGACGAGAATGCCGATCCGATGAAACAGATTGACGCTGCGCTCAAGACAGCCGGCTCCTCGGACAAGTTCGTTATCTGCCAGGTCGGAGGCAACTGGTGCCCCTGGTGCCTGCGTTTCTCCGATTTTGTCAGCCGTGACAGCGAGATTACCAAGGCGATAGATGACGATTTCGTCTATCTGCATGTAAACTACAATCCGCGCAAGTCCGGTACCGAGAAACAGGTCCGCGAGGCGCGCGCCCTGATGAAGAGGCTCGGGTATCCGGCGAGATTCGGATTTCCTGTCTTCGTGGTGCTCAATGCCAAGGGAGAGGTGATTCATATCCAGGATTCAAGTTTCCTCGAGAGTGGAGACGGATATGACCGTGAGAAAGTCCTGCGTTTCTTGAATGCGTGGACCCCTGATGCAGTCGCCGCTCCGGACAGACGCCTGCGCTGATTTTAGCCGTCTGCAGGAGGTATGGGAATGCGTCTGGATAGAATATCGCTGTCCGCTGCCGGTGCATTTGTGCTGGTGGCGGTACTTGTATCCTCCTGTGCGGCTCCGTCGAGGCTAGCGGAAGGGGAGTACCGGCTTGCCGGCAATGCCATTAATGTCTACGGGGCAGATGATGTGACTCCCGGAGATCTGTCTCCTTACATCAAGCAGAAGCCGGCTTCGTTCCGTCTGTTGGGCCGTGGGACTGTGGTGCTGGACAGGGCTTCAGCGAAGACTTCGGCAGCGAACATTGCCTCTCACATGGATTATCTCGGATATTACGGATCTACCGTGACTGACGAGATTGTCGTCAAGGGAGACAGGGCCATAGTCAGGTACAATGTGTACGCAGGCAGGCGCATTCCTATCGAATCCGTTGTGTATGAAGTGCCTGACGGAGAATTTGCGGAGGACTTCTATGCCGATACGGCAAATGTGACAGTACGGCCGGGAGACTGGCTCAGGGAGGATGTGCTCGAACGCGAGAGCGCACGCTCGGCCGCATGGCTGAGGAGCCGGGGGTATTATGGTTTCACGGCGCAGCATTATTCGTTTGAGGCTGATACTATGAAGTATCCGGGGCGTGCAGTCCTGTATATGGGCGTGAGGGACCATGTCCGTGAGGGCTCGCAGCAGCAGGATTCCGGACCATTGCGCAAGAGCCGTATAGGGAAAGTGACGATTTCGCATTCATCCGCGCTGCCATTCAGAAAAAGTGTACTGGAGGGGCTGAATACCGTAAAGCCCGGACAGATGTACGACGAGAGAGTCATCAATACGACATATAGCCGCCTGTCGGCTCTGAATGTGTTCAGCAGTGTCGCCATTTCCCTGTCGAGGGCGGATTCCACTCATGTGGACTGCGATATCAATCTGTCGGAGTCGAGGGTG
>CAZKRZ010000210.1:0-249 GCA_964555325.1 uncultured Muribaculaceae bacterium | reverse complement strand
CAGGGCTTTGAGGTGGATCTGGAGGCTTCGACCAATTCTTCCGGTCTCATGGGCATATCTCCGCAGCTCAAGTATCATCACAAGAACTTTTTCAATGGAGGGGAGTGGCTCAATCTGAGTTTTCTCGGCAACTTCCAGTTCAAGCCCGGACATGATACGCGTGCCACGGAACTGGGTGTGACGGCGGGGCTCAGTTTCCCGAAGTTCCTCGGCCTGCCATACAGTTGTTTCAAGGGGCCTTCTTTCCCG
>CAZKRZ010000209.1:0-2677 GCA_964555325.1 uncultured Muribaculaceae bacterium | reverse complement strand
AAACTCTCCTGAAATTCCGGGAGAGTTTTTTATTTAGTTTTGTTGTTAATTTTACATTTTTGCGTTATAATATGAATTATGGAAAATTTGAATGTAAAAATTGTAAAATATTTAAATGAAAATAATAAAACAATAAGTTTTATGGAGTCTTGTACAGGTGGCTTTCTGGCAAGTGAGATAACAAATGTTAGCGGGGCATCTAATGTTTTAAAAGTGAGCCTTGTTACTTATTCTAATGAGTACAAAATGAAATTTGGTGTAACTAAAAATACATTGGATAAATATACTGTATATAGTACAGAAACTGCAAAAGAAATGGCAAAAAATGTTTCGAATTTTGCTAATTCAAACTTTGGAATAGGTGTTACAGGTGAGCTACGGAAACAGCTTAAAAGAAGACAATAAGGTTTATTATTGCATATATGAAAAGGATACAGACATATATATTTGCAAACAAATTTGTATTGAACCTATGCCAAGAGAACAGATGAAAAGAAAAATAGCACAAACTATATGGAGGGATTTATGGAATATATTAACGAAAAATTAAATGAATTTAATAAAAATATAAAGAACAAAGAAGTTGCAATTATTGGACTAGGTGTAAGCCATAGACCACTAATTGAGCACTTATATAATTTAGGCGCACAAATTACAGCTTTTGATAATAGAAGTGAAGAAAAAATAGATAAGGATATATTAGATAAGGTTAAAGAATTAAATATAAAAGCATATTTAGGAGAAGACTATTTAGATAATTTAAAAGGATTTGATTTTATATTTAGGTCACCATCTTGTAGACCAGATTTACCAGAAATAGAAGAAGAAATAAAAAGAGGAGCAGTGCTTACTTCTGAAATAGAAATGGTTTTAAAATTAGCACCTTGTAAAATAGTAGGGATTACTGGAAGTGATGGAAAAACAACAACCACATCTTTGATATACGAAATATTAAACAGAAAATATAAATGTTTTTTAGGTGGCAATATAGGAACACCACTATTTACAAGAATTGATGAAATGAAGCCAGAAGACATTGTAGTATTAGAATTAAGTAGTTTCCAATTAATGAATATGGATATAAGCACAGATATAGCAGTTGTAACAAACATTTCTCCAAACCATTTAAATGTACATAAAGATTATCAGGAATACATAGATTCAAAAGCTAATATATTTACGCATCAAAATGAAAATGGGGTTTTAGTAATAAACTATGATAATGATATAACTAAAAAATTTGCAAAACAGGCAAATGGAAAGGTTGTATATTTTAGTAGACTTGCAAAACTTCCAAATGGAGTAATATATGATGAAGATACTGTTAAAATTTGCGATAATGATTTAAGAAGACACGTATTAAACAAAAAGGATGTTAAGTTACGTGGAATACATAATATTGAAAACATTTGTGCGGCAATTGCGGCAACAAAAGATTTAGTAAGTCCAGAAGACCAAAAACTAGCCATAGAAGAATTTACAGGTGTAGAACATAGACTTGAATTTGTAAGAGAATTTGATGGTGTTAAATGGTATAACGATTCTATTGCGTCAAGCCCAAACAGAACAATAGCAGGTTTAAATTCTTATAATGAAAGAATTGTTTTAATAGCAGGGGGAAGAGACAAACATTTAGATTATGACCCAATAGCTAAACCAATTATAGAAAATGTAGATGCGTTAATTTTAATGGGGGAAACTGCTGATAAAATTAAAAATGCAGTAACAAGAGAATTGGAAAAGCAGAATAAAACACTAAATATTATAAGAGTTGTAAATGTTGAAGAAGCGGTAAAATTAGCTAAGAAAATTGCAAAACCAAATGAAGTAGTGCTATTTTCACCAGCAAGTACAAGTTTTGATATGTTCAAAAATTTTGAAGAAAGAGGAAAGAAATTTAAAGAAGAAGTAAATAAGTTGTAAAAAGTAGACCTCCTTATGCATATATTAATGTTTAAGGAGGTTTTTAATATGGATTATCAAACTTATGAAGACTATATGAGAAGTGTGCTGGGATATCAAGGTGGTAATATTTATGCAAATACATATAGCCCTAGAAATGATTATTACTATGATATGCCAATGATGACTACAGATTATGCAATGCCTGAAACAGACAATATGATTGAGTTTTATCCTGAAATTTATAAATTATTATACCCTATGGTGTGTAAGGTATGCACGCAAAACAGTAATAGAGAAATTACAAAAGATTTAATAGATAATATGACAAATGAAATATATGCGAATTTTGAAGCGGATGATACTCAAAATCAAGTACAAAGAAGTACATTAAAAAATGGAGATGTGCGTAACCCAAATGCAAAAGAGCCAGAAGTAAGGCAAGAAACTAGACAAAGGAATTTCTTATTAAGAGATTTAATAAAAATATTAATAATTAGAGAACTTATGAACCGTAGAAGACCAAATAGACCACCGTATCCAGGAAACCCAGGGCGACCACCTATGCCACCAAGACCGCCAATGGGCCCATATAGGCAGTATTAAGTGCAGGTATAAAACGAAAAATATTTTATAATTGCATACAGTCTTAGATGCAATATATTAATTTTTGAAACACCGCGTAAGCGACCAAACGGAGCGCAAGCGCAGTGCGATTGGAGCAACCGACAGAAGGGCGCCAGAGGCGACCAATTAATTAGAGGTTGCGACACAC
>CAZKRZ010000208.1:0-2691 GCA_964555325.1 uncultured Muribaculaceae bacterium | reverse complement strand
AAAGAAGCCATGGCCTGTGCCGAAGTTGTATGAGAGTTCGATTTCGCTGCCGATGTGGAGATTGTCCACGCCTATGTGCCTGCCGACATTGTACCAGACCTGCGGCTCGGCGAGGAATACGACCTCCGCGCGTTTGCCCTTGCTGAAGTCGCGGTAGCCGGCACCCTTGTCGTTGAGATACGGATATACCGTATGCCCCTCCCACCAGAAATCGGCGAATCCGCTGAAACTAAGCCCCTTGACGCCGAACAAGTCCTGCATTCCCCAGACGGCGGTCAGCTGGAGGGGGAGTCTGCTGCGGTATTTCTTGCCTGCCGGATCGTATGAGCCGTGGTAGTTGATGTGCTTGTACATGGCCTGGAGGGTGAGGGTATTGCTGAAATCGGCATTGTGCATGAACCATTCTACGCCTGCGAGGAATGCGTTGTTGATGGTGTAGCCCTTGTAGACCCCTCCGTTGTACTCTACATGCAGGCTCAGCGGTGCGAGCTCAGTGCCGCTCCAGAAATTCAATGCGCGCGAAATCTCCATGTATGTCCCGCTCGGGGCATATACCTCGTCTGACGCGTTGCGGGAGTTGAAATCATGGTCGACAAAGAAGAATGTGCTGCCCCATTTGTCCGAATAGAATCCCTCGATGGTCGTGGTCAGATGTCCGCGATCCTTGCCGGCATCGTGGAACAACTGGATATTGGTCTGCGCCTTGAGCGATAAAACCGAGCATGCAATGGCCGCAATGGCGGCAATGAGAGTCCTTTTTGTCATAATGTCTTGTTTTTCCTTGCCTGAGTTTCGGCAGTATTGCCTGCAAAGGTAGCAAAAGCGATGGTTTTATGCTTGTTTACCAGGTCTTTTTCTTCGGGGGAAAGGATATTTTGATTAAATTTGCAGATTGCGTCAGGACTGTCATGCAAGGAATGCCGTCCCGATGCACATTATCAATGTTTTTGTTTTCAAGGCAAGGTTATGGAGATACAAGCCAAATACACTCCCTCCGAGGTGGAGGACAAATGGTACGCCTGGTGGCTGCAGAACAAGTTTTTTCATTCGGAACCCGATGACAGGGAGCCTTATACCGTAGTCATCCCGCCGCCCAATGTGACGGGTATACTCCACATGGGACATGTGCTCAACAATACGCTCAATGACGTGTTGGTGCGCAAGGCCCGTATGGACGGCAAGAATGCCTGTTGGGTGCCCGGTACGGACCATGCCTCCATTGCCACTGAAAACAAGGTGGTCTCACGCCTGCGCGAAAAGGGCATTTCCAAAGAGGATCTGACCCGTGAGGAGTTCCTCAAATACGCATGGGAGTGGAAAGAGGAGCATGGCGGCATCATTCTCAAGCAGTTGCGCAAACTCGGCGCCTCCTGCGACTGGGACCGCACCAAGTTCACGATGGACCCCGATCTCTCCGAGGCGGTCATCAATACATTCGTATATTTCTACAAGAAAGGGCTCATATACAGGGGAGTGCGCATGGTAAACTGGGATCCGGTCGGACTGACGGCCGTTTCCGACGAGGAGGTCATACACAAGGACACTCCGAGCAAGTTCTACCACATGAAGTACTATATCTCTGACGGACAGGGCAATCCCACAGACAAATACATCGTCGTGGCGACCACCCGTCCCGAGACCATCATGGCGGATGCCGCAGTCTGCGTCAATCCCGCCGATGAGCGTCATCAGTGGCTGCATGGCAAAAAGGTGCTTATCCCTCTGATCAACAGGGAGATTCCTATCATCGAGGACGACTATGTCGAAATGGACTTCGGAACGGGCTGCCTCAAGGTGACCCCTGCCCACGACGCACATGACTATGAGATAGGACTGCGTCATCATCTGCCCGTGCTCGATATTATCGACGACCACGGCTGTCTCAACGAAAAGGCGCAGATTCTCGTCGGAGAGGACCGCTTCGTCGCCCGCAAGAAGATTGCCACAATGCTCGAGGAGGCCGGCAATATCGACCACATCGAGGATTATGTATCTCCTATCGGATATAGCGAGAGGACAAATGCCGTCATCGAGCCCAAACTCTCCGCCCAGTGGTTCCTCAAGATGGATAAACTCGCGGAAATGGCTCTGGACTCTGTCGAGAGCGGCAAGGTCAAACTCATTCCGGACAAATACCGCAACACCTACCGTCACTGGATGGAGACCGTCCGCGACTGGTGCATTTCGCGTCAGTTGTGGTGGGGACAGCAGATTCCTGCATATTACCTCCCCGACGGCAAGATTGTCGTGGAGTCCAGCAAGGAAGCCGCACTTAAGGCCGCACAGGAATACAATCCCGACTATACAATGGAGGACCTGCGCCAGGATCCCGATGTGCTCGACACATGGTTCTCGAGCTGGCTCTGGCCTATATCGGTGTTTGACGCTGCCAAGCCCGGACATCCCGATACCGCCCCCAACAAGGATCTGGCTTACTATTATCCTACAAATGACCTGGTTACAGGACCGGACATTCTCTTCTTCTGGGTTGCGAGGATGATCATGGCAGGCGATGAGTTTATGCAGGAAGTGCCTTTCCGCAATGTGTACCTGACTGGTATCGTGCGTGACAAGCTCGGCCGCAAGATGAGCAAGACTCTCGGCAACTCTCCCGACCCTCTCGTACTCATAGAGAAATATGGCGCGGATGCCGTGCGTATCGGTATGCTGCTGTGCTCCTCCGCCGGCAAT
>CAZKRZ010000207.1:0-2711 GCA_964555325.1 uncultured Muribaculaceae bacterium | reverse complement strand
AGTTCGGCGACCTGAGACTGTATCAATATCGTGGATTTGATCGTGTCCAGACCGCAGGACAGGTAGTCCAGAACGACCTCGATGATGTTTTCGCGTACTTTCTCGGGATTGTCCGCATTGTCGGTCAGAGCCTGTGCGTCCGCCACCATTATGAATATCTTGTCAAACTCGCCGCTGTCCTGCAATTCGACACGGCGGCGCAGAGAGCCTACATAGTGTCCGAGGTGAAGCCGTCCCGTGGGGCGGTCTCCCGTGAGTATTATCTTTTCTTTTCCCATAGCTGTATCAGTCTATAAGTTTCTGATTCTTTGTTTTATGTGATTTGTTGTCCTTCCAGTAGCCGTACACTTCATTGACATTGCCGGCTGTGATAAAGGCCTTGTAGTTGTGGTCGCGTATGTACTCCATCAGTTCGGCGAACTCGGTCTGCGTCAGCAGCGCCTGTATCTCCACATGCTCCTCTTCGCGGTATCCGCCTTTGAGCGTGTACAAGCTGCAACCGCGGTGTATGCCGTTGATGATGTACTGCCGTATGTCATCGTATTCATCGCAGATGATGCAGACACGTTTCTTTTTGTTGAGACCTGCGGTGAAATAGTCGATAGTCACGCCGTTGAGCCATGTCACTACCAGACCTATCGCCACAAGCCTGAACGGGGTGACGAAGAATCCGAGTCCGCAGATGATGTAGCCTGCAATCGATACGGAAGTGCCTATATCCAAATGCAGGTATTTGTTGATGATCTTGCCTATTATATCCAGTCCTCCTGTCGAGGCATTGATGCGGAAGAGCACCGCCTGGGACAGGCCGAGCAGCAGCGCGAGGCACAGCATGTCCAACCACAAGTCACCCATTATGGAAGTCTGTCCCGGCTCTGTAAGGAAGCGTGTGTAGGGGCATATCCTGTCGAAGAGATCCATCAGAGGTCCCATCATTATGGAAGTGTAGATGGTCTTCGCCCCGAAGTCCTTGCCGAGGGTGATGATGGCTAAGATTATCAGGAATATATTGACAATCAACACAATGGTGGATACCTTCAGTTCGATCCCGATAGGCGCCAGAGCCTGGGTGAGGAATATGGCGAATCCGGATACGCTGCCGGTGACGACATTCGTAGGTACGAGGAAATAATATATGGCGGCGGACGCCAGCAAGATGCCGAGCGTCATCACTAAGAGCTCGTGCCAGAATTTCCTCGACTTGAGCAGTTCTGATGCGGAAAGGGCGTATGATGACATACTACTTGGTCCCGAATATGCGGTCTCCGGCGTCGCCGAGTCCGGGGACTATATAGGCATTCTCGTTCAGTTTCTCATCCTGTGAGGCGAGATAGATGTCGACGTCGGGATGTACTCTCTGCACTTCGCGGACTCCCTCCGGTGCACCTACAAGGCACATGAGGCGGATGTTGGAGCAGCCTTTCTCCTTGAGGAGCGAGATCGCGTCACAGGCGCTGCCTCCGGTCGCGAGCATGGGGTCGGTGACTATCACCATGCGCTGCGAAATATCATCGGGGAGTTTGCAGTAGTAGAATACGGGCTTGTGTGTCTCTTCGTCGCGGTAGAGACCGATGTGGCCGACTTTGGCGACCGGCAGCAGGCTGAGCAGTCCGTCCACCATGCCGAGTCCGGCGCGCAGGATAGGTACGATAGCGAGCTTCTTGCCGGAAATCTCCTTGGCGTTCATGGTGCATATCGGGGTGTCTATCTGCACGTCCGCCAAAGGCAGGTCGCGTGTCACCTCATAGCCCATCAGCATGGAAATCTCCTTGAGCAGTTCCTTGAAGTCCTTGGTTCCTGTGTCTTTCTTGCGCATGATTGTCAGCTTGTGCTGAATCATAGGGTGGTCGATAATATGTAGACGGCTCATTTGAAATGTAATTTTAATCGTGTAAAGATACAACATTCTTTCGTTTCTTTGTCGTATCTTTGGCGTATAATAATTGGTTTATTTCAGAACATCTTCTATCAGTCAGATGCGCAGACCTATTTACATTGCCCTTGCCTTGGTCCTGGGCGCAGTACCTGCCCTCGCGCAGGACGGGATTTCCATTGATTTCACAACAGTTGCACGCACCGAAGGCATGTACACATCCGAAGCGTCGCCTTCCAAACTGAGCATGGGCTCGTCATCGCTGTATACGCTTGTGGATGCGTCCCTCGGAGGAGGCTGGAGCCTCTCGGTGTGTAACCACTGGCTGCAGGAAGGCCCGGACGCCCTCTACCGCAACAGCAAATACGCCTGGGAGAATGACTGGCTCGACTGGGCTAAACTGAGTTTCGAGACCGGCAGCCTGTGCTTTACGCTCGGCAAGGATATATTGTCGGTCGGAGGCATGGAGATGGATGAATATGATTTCGACTGCTACGACCAGCTGATGAGCAATACATGGTACGGCCTGGCGTGCTATCAGTGGGGCGGCAAGGTCGCCTGGACATTTGCGGATGCCAATTCAATCGAATTCCAGATAGCCTCCGCACCGACCAGCGAACTGTATTTCCAGAATTTCGCCTATTCTCTCTGCTGGCGCGGAGAGCCCTACGAGAATTTCTCCACTATCTGGTCCGCAAATGTGTTCGGGAATGGCAGCGGCGAGGACTCCGACTGGATGTTTGCGCTGGGCAACAGGTATGACATGGGCGACCTGTCATTTACATACGACCTGTATATATATAAGGAAGCCCTCAGCGGCAAGCACAGCCCGACATTT
>CAZKRZ010000206.1:0-2729 GCA_964555325.1 uncultured Muribaculaceae bacterium | reverse complement strand
GAGGATACGCGGCAGGCAGTTTCGCCCTGAGCTTCTCCGAGAACAAGAACTGAAAAGGCCCGATTATGCTACATATAATCAAAGTCGGCGGCGGTATCCTCTCCAATGGAGAACTCCTCCGCATCAGCCCGAGCAACAACACTATTGATAGTTCCAAAAATGGCGGCATAAACTGGGTAAGAAGATAAAGCAACAAAAGACTATTAGATTAAGAAGTCAATTTTATGAAAACTGTATCAACTAAGGAAGAACTAGAAAACGCCATAACTCAAGGCGAAAAGCATATAATGCTTAAAGGCGAACTGGCAAGAGAAATCATCAAAAAAACAACGACGCAAAGCCGCAAAATTGGGAGTTGGCATTTTAGCCGTGAGCGGTATCTTGGCTGCTATATTAACTGGTAGAGCATCATCTGGTGGAGCAACATTGGGAGCAACGGCAGCTGGTCTAACAATAGGAACTGTTACAATTTCAGCGGCTGACCTTGCTGTTATTCTCGGTGGTTCTGCTATTGTTTTAGCAGTTTTGAAAGGAAGAAAGGTAAAACTTAGTTATATAGACAAAGCTGGTAATACAGTAGTAATGGAAATAGAATAATATCTTGGATAATAGGGTCTTATTATAATGAACAATATCCAGATAAGTATTGTCGCTATTTTCCTAAATAGCTTTTTAACCTTTGTACGGATTCTGCTACTTATAGGGTAGACAGGAAGGAAATGACACGACAGGAATTTGAGCATACGCTTTCCGAAACGAGGGGGGGGGAAGTTGCTGGGCACGGCACGACGCTTTATGAGGGCGTCGGACGCGGAGGTCGAAGACATTGTACAGGAGGCAATGACCGAACTCTGGATGCTTTTTGACACTGGCTACCCCATACGGAATGCAGAGGCTCTCGCCATGAAGATAACCAAGGCAGTATGCGTAAGGCATTACAGGCAAAGGAAATTGCCCACTCTGCCGATTGACGGGAGGGAGATTGAGGGCGGAGCGCCGGCGAGCGAAAGGGTGGACATGCAGGACGCCTTGAATGTCAGAAAAGTCCTGTTCAGTCAACTCAGCGAGACCCAGAAACGCTATCTCTCGATGCGTACAGAACAGATGATGTCTCTCGATGAGATTGCAACGGAAACCGGACGCCCGAAGTCAAGTATAAAAGCGACCATTTCACAGGCGAGGAAAAGGATGAATGAACATTTAAAGAAGATGTCGTAATGAACAGGGAAACCAGAAAATCACTTGTAGAACGGTATCTCAATGCCGAAACCGATACGGCACAGGAATCCATGCTCGCAGAGTGGTTTGCCACGCACAAGGCAGAGCCGGAGGAATTGTCTGTCGCCAGACTGATTCTCGCAGAGCATCCGGAAGCCGGCTACGACGCAGCGGTAAAGGAGTTTGACGCGATTATGGATTCGCGCAGGAGGCGCACAAAGCTCGTCAAGTGGGTATGTGGAGCAGTTGCGGCTGTGACAGTCATAGTCAGTGCTGGAGCATTATTCCCGCATTCAGACAGTTGCGCATTCGACGGAATGGAAATAGCACAGGGAATTGAGCACATCATATCGCTCGATACAGAGAATGTGTCAAGCGTGACGGCCCGACCGAAAGGCAGGAATATCATACTCACAGTGCAGATGAATGATGGTACGCAATACGCATATCTCATGACTAAAGACGGTGGGACATCTGCGATTTCCATTACGGCGATGAGCAATTGACCTTGCCGGAATCATGCAATAACTATTTAAAACATACGATATTATGCTAACATCAGTTTTAAGCGCAGTATGCGCAGCCGCTCTCGGAGTCTCCCCTGTCTCAAGCCAGGCAGACACGACCCATGTCTATTTCATCAACGGAGAACAGGTCGAGAATTTTAACGGAAGTCAGTTGGTCGGCAAGACAATCAGCGCCTACAGGACCGGAGTCAGCGAGGATAAAGAGCATGGAACTCTCAAACTCCACATAATTCAAACCGATGCTGCTCAAAATGTTCAAGAGACAGGCAGCAGGAATTTCATCATCGTCGGCAAAGACGGCAAGAAATCAAAAAAATTCACTGCAACGAGTTCTGATAATACGGATGTATTCGTAAATGGCAAAAAGTCTTCTCGAGAAGCCATGAAAAAAATATCTCCGGAGAAGATAGCTTCCGTCCAGTCATTCACTGCCGGCAGCAAAGAAGCCGTAGAATTGACTTCGCGCAAAGACAAGAATGCGCTGGTCATTGAACTGAAGTAAGTCATCCTCTTTCCACAAACAACGGGAAGCCCCTTTTATGAGGGACCTCCCGTGTTTTTATATCCGCGAACTCTTATTTGAAACGCATGCTCCGACAGAGCGTCACTCAGGATACTTTCCGGCCATAGAATTTGTTTTAAAACATTATCAGTCAGTAGATAAAAAGCGCGAAAGACGCTCTCCCCAAGCCTCGCCACCCTCCACAAGGAAAGTACGGATACCGAGGGCCGTGGCACTCTGAAGATTTACTTCACTGTCGTCTATAAACAAAGTCTCTTCCGGAATGAAGCCCTCCGAGGCAAGAAGCCTTTCAAAAATCTCCTTTGCCGGCTTCATGCACTTCATCTCATAACTTAAATACTGGTGCCTGCGCTCAATGTAGCCGTCCAGCCCGACACCGAGGATTTCGTTTCTGATCCAGGAAGCCACGAACGGGTTAGTATTGGACAGCAGCGCCACGCGATAGCCTTTATCTTTCAATG
>CAZKRZ010000205.1:0-2744 GCA_964555325.1 uncultured Muribaculaceae bacterium | reverse complement strand
TCCTATTGCGCGGGTGGCGAAATGGTAGACGCGCTAGTTTCAGGAGCTAGTGGGGTAACACCTGTGTGAGTTCGACTCTCATCCCGCGCACACGATACAGACCGATTGTTCATTGAGAACGTCGGTCTGTGTCTTTTTGGGGCTGTAATTACAGCATAATCCAAAAAATAACTAAATTTGCAAGATTTGCCGTCAAATCGGATTCTTATAACAAAGTATATGCAGGATATCAGGAACATTGCGATTATTGCACATGTGGATCATGGCAAGACTACGCTTGTGGACAGGATGATCTACCAGGCGAATTTGGTCAGACAGCCGGAAAATCTCGGACAACTCATACTCGACAACAACGATCTGGAGCGCGAACGTGGTATCACCATTCTCGCCAAGAATGTTTCTGTCATATATAAGGACGTCAAAATCAACATTATAGATACTCCCGGACATAGTGACTTCGGAGGAGAGGTGGAGCGTGTCCTCAATATGGCTGATGGTGTGCTGCTGCTTGTCGATGCGTTCGAGGGCTGTATGCCGCAGACGCGTTTTGTACTGCAGAAGGCCCTGCAGATGGGCAAGAAGCCCATTGTTGTGGTCAATAAAGTAGACAAGCCCAACTGCCGCCCTGACGAGGTACAGGAGGAGGTTTTCGACCTGATGTTCAGCCTCAATGCCACAGAGGAGCAGCTGGATTTTGCAACAGTGTTCGGCAGTGCAAAGCAGGGTTGGATGTCTCTCGACTGGAGGACTCCGACAGACAACATTACACCTCTGTTGGATACTATACTTGAGCAGATTCCTGCTCCTGAGCATCGTGACGGCACTCCGCAGATGCTTATTTCCTCACTGGAGTATTCTCCGTATGTGGGACGTATCGCTGTGGGTCGTGTAACCCGCGGAGAACTGAAGACAGGAGAGCAGATCAGCCTTTGCAAGCGCTATGACATTATCCAGAAGCAGAAAATCAAGCAGATGATGGTGTTCGAGGGGCTCGGCAAGGCGAATGTGGATTCCGTGCAGTGCGGAGACATCTGCGCTGTCGTCGGTATCGACGGTTTTGAAATCGGAGACACTATCGCTGACTTCGCCAATCCAGAGCCGCTGCCGCCTATCTCCATTGATGAGCCTACGATGAGTATGTTGTTTACTATCAACAACTCTCCTTTCTTCGGCAAGGACGGCAAGTTCGTGACATCCCGTCATCTCAAGGAGAGGCTTGAGAAGGAACTGGAGAAGAATCTCGCCCTGCGCGTCAAGCCGGGTGTCAGCGCGGATTCGTTTGTGGTGTATGGCCGCGGAGTCCTGCATCTCTCGGTGC
This sequence comes from uncultured Muribaculaceae bacterium, assembly GCA_964555325.1. Classification (GTDB taxonomy): domain Bacteria; phylum Bacteroidota; class Bacteroidia; order Bacteroidales; family UBA932; genus Cryptobacteroides. The sequence goes on along the minus strand of CAZKRZ010000205.1, from coordinate 1,426 downwards.
TTATAGAGACCATGCGCCGCGAGGGCTTTGAACTCCAGGTTGGGCAGCCCAAGGTGCTTGACAAGACAATCAACGGCCAGAGGTGCGAGCCTATCGAGGACCTCTCTATCGAAGTGCCGGAGGAGTTTGTAGGTGCCGCCATCGAGATTTCCACACGCCGCAAGGGTGCTCTCATACACATGGAGCCGAGGGGTGACAGGACTCTCCTCGAGTTTGAGATTCCGACCAGAGGTCTGATGGGACTGAGGAGCAACCTGCTGACTGCCAGCCAGGGAGAGGCGATAGTCGCACACAGGTTCAAGGAGTACCAGCCTTTCAAGGGCGAGATAGAACGCCGCAGCAACGGCTCTCTCGTGTCTCTTGAGACAGGCGAGGCAATCGCATATTCGATGAACAAATTGCTCGACCGCGGCCGTTTCTTTGTGGAGCCGGGCGAGCCTATATATGGAGGTCAGGTAGTAGGAGAGCATACCCGCGAGAGGGATCTCAATGTGAATATCTGCAAGACCAAGAAACTTACCAACGTCCGTGCAGCCGGCTCCGACGACAAGATTGTCCTGCCTCCTGCAATCAAGTTCTCCCTCGAGGAGGCTCTGGAGTACATCCAGGAGGATGAAATGGTGGAGGTGACCCCTCATGCGATGCGTATACGTAAAATTCTGCTTGATCCTCTTTCGCGTAAGAGGGCAGGCGATTCGGCAGAAGACTGATGATTATGGAACTGTTGACAATACCGGTTCATGAGATAGGCGTTGGCGCGAAGCATTATTCGTGGCATGTCGGCAAGGAGTTTTTCGATTCGTTCGAGACATCCGAGATAATCGATGCAGACCTTGAGGCGGAGGCAGAAGTGTCCGACGACGGGGCGGTGTCTGTAAAATGTCATGTGTCCGGCAACGTTACGGTGCAGTGCGACAGATGTCTTGCGGACCTGGTCATGCCCGTGGATACCTCATTCGAGGATGAGGACCATCCGATAGAGGGCAATCTGGTGGACCTGCGGCAGGATGTATATGACTATGTGTGCATATCCCTGCCACTGCAAAGAGTACATGAAGAGGGTGCCTGTGATCCGGAAGTACTTAAGTTCTTGAGTCATTCTTGATATTTAGAAAAAAATTCGTACCTTTGCAGACCTTATTGCTATAGAACAAAGAAAATAAAAACATAGAACAATGGCACATCCGAAACACAAGCTCTCTAAACAGCGTAGAGACAAGAGGCGTACACATGATTTCGCACCGGTTCCCACACTTGCGACCTGCTCCAACTGCGGAGCAACCGTGATGTATCACAGGGTCTGCCCTGAGTGCGGTTACTATCGCGGACGTCAGATCGTCGTCAAGAACGCTGAGTAGTAAAATTGCGGTCCCTTAGTTCAACGGATAGAACGGAGGTTTCCTAAACCTCAAATACAGGTTCGATT
>CAZKRZ010000204.1:0-2758 GCA_964555325.1 uncultured Muribaculaceae bacterium | reverse complement strand
CGACACAAATTTGGTGGGAGGAAAGGGATTCGAACCCCTGAAGGCATAAGCCAGCAGATTTACAGTCTGCCCCAGTTGGCCACTTTGGTATCCTCCCAGATGGTCAGAAAATCGCCTGACCGGCGAGCCGATAGGGGGAGTCGAACCCTCGACCTCGAGATTACAAATCACGCGCTCTGACCAACTGAGCTACATCGGCATAATATTTCAAAGACCTTTTTCAGAAGGGATTGCAAAGATAGTGATTTAATCTGACTCTGCAAATTTTTTTAATCTTTTTGCGTATGTTTTTTATACATTCCGCTCATCTTCCGGTAGAGGCTTTCTGTATCTAATCCACAGTCACGCATTTCCATAGTCCGGCTTCCTTGGGTGATAAATCTGTCGGGCAGTCCTACGCCCTGTATCTGTACGCCGCGCATGTCGTTGGACGAGACGAGTTCGCATACGGCTCCGTACAATCCGCCTTTGAGGGCTCCGTCTTCGACAGTCAGTATCATGTCGTGTCTGCCTATCAGCCCGGCTATCGTCTGTTCGTCCAGAGGCTTGAGGTATCTGACATCGTAGACTTCGGCGTCCGCACCGTCCCTTTGCCTGAGCATTTCAACGGCCTCGAGGGCGCGATATGCCATAGGACCGAGGGCCAGGACCGCGAGATGGGAGTCCGATGCGTGCAGGATCTCTCCCTTGCCGACGGGCCTTTCCTCCCATGCGCTGTCTTTCCAAGGAGTGCCCTCGCCGCATCCGCGCGGATACCTTATTATAAAAGGACCGTGTTCGCAATGCAGGGAGGTGAACATAATCTGCCGCAGTTCTGTTTCGTCCCTGGGGGCGGCTATTATGGTGCCGGGTATGTTGCGGTATGCGGCGAGGTCGAATGCGCCGTGGTGCGTGGGCCCGTCTTCGCCTACCAGACCGGCTCTGTCAAGGCACAGCACTACCGGCAGGTCCTGCAATGCCACGTCGTGTATAATCTGGTCGTATGCTCTCTGCGAGAATGCCGAATAGATGTTGCAAAACGGTCTCATGCCGCTTGCCGCCAGTCCTGCGGAGAATGTGACGGCGTGCTCCTCTTCTATGCCGACATCAAAAAACCTGTCCGGCATTTCCCTGGCGAATGCCGTCATGCCGCATCCGCTTGCCATGGCAGGGGTGATACCGACTACCCGCCTGTCCTCGCGGGCGAGGTCGAGCAATGTCTGCCCGAATACGTCCTGGTAGCGGTCGCTTGTGTATTCTCCTCTGATACGCTGGCCTGTGACGGGGTTGAATCTGCCCGGGGCGTGCCATGTTGTCGGGTCTGCCTCGGCAGGTGCGTATCCCTTGCCCTTGATCGTGATTGCGTGCAGCACTCTCGGACCTCCCACGGCCTTGATGCGCTGTAACGCGGACACGACATCGGCTATGTTGTTGCCGTCGATAGGGCCGAAATACCTCATGCCGAGCGACTCGAACAGGTCGCCTCCGCTCTTCTTGACCGCCCATGACTTGAGACTGCGCCACCATCTCTGTATGCCGGTCCTCATTCTGCCTGATCCGAGCCTGTTCCAGACGCTTGCCTTGAGGGCTGTGTACCTCTTGCTGGTAGTAATCTTGAGCAGGTGGTTGTGCAGACCTCCGATATTGCGGTCTATAGACTGGTTGTTGTCATTGACGATGACCAGCAGGTCTGTGCCGCTGTTGCCGGCATTGTTGAGCCCCTCGAATGCGAGTCCGCCTGTCAATGCCCCGTCTCCGATGAATGCGATGCTGTGAGAGCCGTTGCCCTGCAGTTTGGCGGCCTCCGCCATGCCGAGGGCGGCGGAAATGGAGGTGGACGAATGTCCTGCCCCGAATGCGTCAAACTTGCTCTCCGCTATGCGCGGGAATCCGCTGATACCGTCGGCGGTCCTCATCTGTGCGAACTCCTCGCGGCGTCCGGTGATGATCTTGTGCGCGTATGCCTGATGCCCCACGTCGAAGACTATCTTGTCCTTGGGCGTGTCATATACATAATGCAGTCCCACAATGAGTTCCACCGAACCGAGACTCGATGCGAGGTGGCCGGGGTTTTCGGCGCAGCATTTCACCATATATTCCCGTATCTCGGAGCATAACTGTCCGAGCTGTCCTGTGTCGAGCCGCTTGATGTCCGCAGGACTGTTGATGGTATCAAGGATAGTCATGGCATTACCTCTTGTCAGATGGTTTGTCGAGAGCGAGTTCCGGATGTCTTGCAGAGGATCTCATCAGCATTGTCGCGACGCATACGGCTATGCAGCCGAGAGCGATGAATATGTATTCGGCTCTCTGTGCGGCAATCACTCCGCTGCTGTCCCTGAATATCCTGCCTACAAAGATAGGGACTATGAGCATGCCCATGTTCTGTATCCAATATATCATGGAGTAGGCGGTGCCGAGGTTGCGCTCCGGAACAATCTTGGGTACGGACGGCCACATTGCACTTGGTACGAGCGAGTAGCCGATGCCCAGTATCGCTATGGAAAAATATCCCCAGAATGGCACTCCCTGCGGTGCGAAACGCAGCAGCAGGTGTGCGGCAATGACCAGTACCGAGCCTGCGGTCATCCACAGGGTAGCCTTGCCGACCTTGTCCACCAGCGCACCGAAAACGGGAGTGAAAATGACCGTAAAGAACGGAATCATGCTGATTACCCATTTCGCGCTGTCGAGGTCGAGACCGAATCTCGGGATGACTATGGCAGTGCCGAATTTCTTGAAAGATATGATGCAGCAATAGAAGAACACGCAGAGCAGC
>CAZKRZ010000203.1:0-2766 GCA_964555325.1 uncultured Muribaculaceae bacterium | reverse complement strand
TGTAAAATACTTCCTCTTCAGGCTACAGAATATCTACGCCTAAACACAGGGTTTTACCCGTGAGCCCAAATCCCCATATACATACTATATATAGAAAACGGAGGTCGGCCAAAACAGCCAACCTCCGTCATCGTATTGCCGGATTTACCGGTAGATATTACATCATGCCACCCTGGGGCATCGGTGCTACGGGCTCCTTCTCGGGAATCTCGACGATACCGCACTCTGTGGTCAGGAACATTCCGGCAACGCCTGCTGCATTCTCAAGAGCGACGCGAACCACCTTGGTAGGGTCGATAACACCGGCCTCATACATGTTGACATACTCGCCGGTACGGGCATTGTAACCAAAATCGTCTTTGCCCTCCTTGATCTTCTGGATGACAACGCTGCCGTCCACACCTGCATTTGCAGTAATCTGGCGGAGAGGCTCCTCGATTGCCTTTGCGATGATATGGATACCTGTGGTCTCATCGTCATTCTCGCCCTTGAGACCGGCAAGAACTGATGTGGCACGGATATAAGAGACACCGCCTCCAGGGAGGTAACCCTCCTCTACCGCAGCGCGGGTTGCATTGAGAGCATCCTCGACACGGTCTTTCTTCTCTTTCATCTCGACCTCTGTGGCTGCACCGACATAGATGACTGCGACACCGCCGGAGAGTTTGCCGAGACGCTCCTGCAGACGCTCCTTGTCATAATCGGAGGTGGTAGTGGAGATCTGGTGACGGATAGTGTTGACACGGTCCTGGATAGCGTCCTTATCACCTACACCATTCACGATAGTGGTGTTGTCCTTGCCGATAGTAACCTTCTCGGCGCGTCCGAGCTGGTCGAGGGTCGCATTCTCAAGAGTAAAGCCCCTGTCCTCGGAAATGACGGTACCGCCGGTCATGATAGCGATGTCCTGGAGCATTTCCTTGCGGCGGTCACCAAATCCGGGAGCCTTGATGGCTGCAACCTTGAGTGTGCCGCGGAGTTTGTTAACTACGAGAGTGGTGAGAGCCTCGCCCTCTACATCGTCAGCAATGATGAGGAGTTCCCTGCCGTCACGGGCGATAGGCTCGAGAACGGGCATGAGGTCTTTCATTGTGGAAATCCTCTTGTCGGTGATGAGGATGTAAGGATTGTTGAGCTGAGCCTCCATCTTGTCACCGTCGGTCATGAAGTAGGGAGAAATATAGCCCCTGTCGAACTGCATACCCTCGACGACCTTGACCTCTGTCTCGATACCCTTGGCCTCCTCGACTGTGATGACGCCGTCGGTTTTGACCTTGGACATGGCCTCGGCGATGAGTTTGCCGATGGTGTTGTCATTGTTGGCGGACACTGTACCGACCTGCTCAATCTTGGAATAATCGCTGCCTACAGGCTGGCTGCGCTGCTGGAGTTCGGCGACAACGGCTGCGACTGCCTTGTCGATACCCCTCTTGAGGTCCATAGGGTTGGCACCTGCCGCGACATTCTTGAGTCCTACATTGATGATGGACTGGGCGAGAACGGTAGCTGTGGTGGTACCGTCACCGGCGAGCTCGTTGGTCTTGGAAGCGACCTCCTTGACCATCTGGGCGCCCATGTTCTGGAACGGATCCTCGCACACGACCTCCTTGGCTACGGAAACACCGTCCTTGGTGATGTGGGGAGCGCCGAATTTCTTCTCGATGACCACATTGCGTCCTTTAGGACCGAGGGTCACCTTGACTGCGTTTGCAAGTGCGTCCGCACCTTCTTTCATCTTGGTACGAACCTCTGTATCGAATTTAATCTGTTTTGCTGCCATGATTGTTTCCTCCTATATATTATTAAAGAATCGCAAGCACGTCGGACTGCTTTACGATAAGGTATTTGTCCTCTCCAACAGTCACCTCTGTACCGGCATATTTGCCATAGAGGACGACATCACCGACCTTGAGCTCCATAGGCTCGTCCTTTTTGCCGGGACCTACGGCTACAACCGTTCCCTGCTGAGGTTTTTCCTGTGCTTTGTCAGGAATATAAAGTCCTGCCGCTGTCTGGGTCTCCGCGCTCTTGGGCTCGATGACGACTCTGTCTGCCAATGGTTTGATCATGATAATGTATGTTTAAATTAAAAATTCTTATAACGTCCACGTTTTGTGACGCACGACGAAGAATATGGCAAAGGATGTGCCAATGGCAGAACGGTGACAATTTGTCAGCCACCGTAAAACAACTGTCTGATAGTTACTGCAGAGGGCGGAAATGCCAGAGGATGACACCGGCGGCCACAGAGACATTGAGGGAGTGCTTGGTACCCCACTGGGGTATCTCGATTGCCATATCTGAAGCGTCTACGACATCCTGTCTGACACCGTCAACCTCGTTGCCGAATACGAGGGCGTATTTGCGCCCGGACTCGCGGACGAATGCGTCCAGACTTACGGAGCCGACTGTCTGCTCGATGGAAACAATCTCGTAACCGGCCGACTTGAGTTCGGAAATGGCATCCATCGTATCGTCGTAGTGCTTCCAGCTGACGGAGTCCTCCGCCCCGAGGGCGGATTTGTGGATTTCCGCACTCGGGGGCACTGCGGTGATGCCGCAGAGGCAGACGCAGGCGATGCGGAACGCATCGCAGGTGCGCAGCACCGAGCCCACATTGTGGGCGCTGCGTATGCCGTCAAGCACCACGGCCACATCTCCAGGAGGCAGGGCCTTGAACTCTTCCACACCGATACGGTGCAATTCGAAATTAAGCAGTTTTCTTTTGTCCATTCCGGCTGCAAAGGTATCAATTTTTGTGAGTAT
>CAZKRZ010000202.1:0-2773 GCA_964555325.1 uncultured Muribaculaceae bacterium | reverse complement strand
GAGCGTGGATTTGTCCGTGCGGAGGACGGCTCCAACATCTTCCGTTTCGAGGACGTCCCGACATCGGATCAAGCGGCTGCCGATTCGACTCTGATGATGATTTTCGACTTGTGCACTCTCAGCAACAAGGAGCAGGCGATTATCATCAGCGGAGATGTCTCTGCCGACAATATAAAAGGCAAGATGAGCATATTCTCGATGATGATTCCGCATTTGGAGACGGCGGAGGAAGATGCTCCCTATCATTTCGAGGGCAGCGAGGATCTTACCCTCATGAGCATGATGACTTCGACTTCCGGTTCTGCGGCAATCACGATAGAATATGCGATACCGCGGACGCCGCGCAAATATCTCAATACCATACAGTCCTATGTGACCGAAATGCTCTACGGCGAATTGGGTATCCTGCTCGAGCGCCGCATCTCGGCGTCGTTCATGAGGGCCGGAGTGCCTCTGGCCGATGTCGTTACTGTCTATCAGGATGCCTCTGCCGGGAGCGGCGATGAAGTGTTCTCGATATCCATGCATGTCGCGGAGAGCGATCTCGTCAGGGCTACGGAAATAGTCTCAGATGTGCTTGCTGATGTGGATATGCGGGGGATACAGCCTGACGAGCTGGCTTCGGCTAACAAGGCGTATATCAATAGATTCGCCCGAGAGGTCTGTTCCGGTGGCGTTTCCAATTCATCCTGGCTCGACCGCTGCATCGCATCTTATCTGTACGGCACGAGGCTGTCTTCCAGGAACGAACAACTGAAGTTCCTCAAATCCAAAGATATGGGTGGAGAGCGCAATGTCGGTATATTCACCCGTTTCGCATCAGCGCTGCTGGATCCGCAACGCAATCTTACATTGGTGTACGAGACTCCGGGCGGAGTTGCTCCGGAAGAGGAACTTGCGTCTGCATTCAGAGAGGCGTGGTCTGTCCGCAGCGGTCTCAACATACAGCCGCAGGCATTTGAAATAGGTGCTGATACTTTGTGGAGCAGCATGCCCCGCGCCCCCAAGGTCAAACTGAAGAATGAGGACGAAGAACCTATCAGCGGCGGAGCCATGTGGACATTCTCAAACGGAATCAAGGTCGTGTATAAGCAGATTCCGGGGGCGGCTGATTTCCATTATGCGTTGTTCTCCCGTGGCGGCTATCCCTATATCAAGGGGCTTGGCAAGGGAGAGGGTGCATTTGTGTCCGATCTTTTCTCTGCCCAGAGGATAGCAGGCTTAGACCAGGCGGCGATGGCTGCCGTTCTGGACGAAAAAGGCGTCGTGCTCAAAAGGGAAGTCGGCATTTCGGACACGAGGGTCTACGGCAATGCGCCTGTCTCAGAACTGGACTTCGTCTTGAAAACGCTTGTTGCGATGGCGACAGACGCAGAGCCGCACGCGTGCAACATGGAGTATTTCAAACCCTGCGAGCAGATACACCTGGAGTTCAGCCGTCTGGAAGAAGACGGTGTGCGCGCATCGGTGGACAGCATAATGAGGCCGGACTATATGTTCAGCCAATATAAATATATGAGTAATCTGAGCGACGGGCTGGCAGACAGGACGGCTGCCTATACCGCGTCCCGTCTCTCCAAACTCGGTGACGGAATGCTCGTTATAGTCGGAGGCGTGGAGAGGGAGACCCTGTTGGGGCTCTTGCAGAAAAGGCTCGGAGCGCTTTCTGTCGGGCGCACCAATCCTCCGCGTCCCCAAGGGCAATACCGCCTGCGCGCCGGCTGGTCGACATATCAGGTGCGTTCTGATGTCAAATCCGAGGGAGAGGTATTTGTGAGCGTGTCCGCCATGACTCCTGTCACGATGGAACGCTATATATCGGGAAAGATTGTCGAGAAACTCATTGCGCGCGCGTTGACAGAGGCGTTGAGCGACTACGGAATGTATGCGGAAGTGTCCAATGATATAGAGGTGTTCCCCCAGGAGCGCATGACTGTCTCCATTACATGCAGGGCGTCCCGCTCGTCCGGTCTGCCTGCCGGTATCAGCCCAGTCTCTCCGGACCAGGCTGTGCAGGTTATCCGCAAGGCTGTGGATGATGTCACAACCTCGCCTGTTAAGGATTCGGACCTGGCAATCTGCAAGAATATCTTGTCCAAGGACTTTGCCATCGCTCAGTCCAGGCAGTCCTCTATAATGAATGCCGTGATAATGCGCTATTCCGAGGGCAAGGACTTCTCCACCAGGTACAAGGATGTCCTCAAGTCCCTCAAGGCATCGGACATACAGGAATTGTTCTCTGTATTGGCAAAAGGCAGCAAGGTAGAATATATAGTGTATTGATGAGAGAATTCGGAACCATTCTGCAGATAGGCGACATCCTCGTGTCGGAGGAGGTCATTACGGAGTTTTTCGCTTGCGATTATGACAAATGCGGCGGAATATGCTGTGTCGAGGGAGACAGTGGAGCGCCTCTCGAAGAGGACGAAATCGAACAGTTGGAGCATCATTATGACGAGTATTCGTCTCTGATGACACGGGAGGGCAGGGCGGCTGTCGCCGAGAAGGGCTTCTTTGAAGTGGATGTGCAACAGGATATTGTAACTCCATTGGTAAAAGGGTCCGGTGCCTGCGCGTACGTTCATCCCGGTGGAGGCGGTACCTGTCTGTGCGCCATAGAGAAATGCTTTTTCTCCGGCAAATGTTCCTGGCGCAAGCCCGTATCCTGTTCCCTATATCCTATACGCGTCACGAAACTGACGGGCGGCGGCACGGCTCTCAATCTCCACCGTTGGAATATATGCTCCGATGCGTTCGCCAAGGGCAAACGCGA
>CAZKRZ010000201.1:0-2775 GCA_964555325.1 uncultured Muribaculaceae bacterium | reverse complement strand
TCCGTGCTGCTTTTCCATTCTAAACATTTCTGCTTGAATTGCTTATGTGAGATAATTTTCTCGACTTGATAATGAAAAGTATCTTCTGCTTCTTTTATATTGTTTCCGGAAAATTCCCAGCTATCCATTGGAATTAAGGGATTTTCGGGTGTGCAGATTTTACCCCAAAATCTGTTATCTCTTGGATTCAATGAAAGTAGAGACCTATAGCCTTTATATTCCAATGCTGGTATTTGTTCCATGTTATCAATAAACATAGAGTTTTAGGAATATTGACACTATACTTGTTCTCCTGAAGTTTTTGACATTGCACAAAACTCTCATTCTCAAGATAGCATCGGTCTTTTAACAATTCGATGCAGAAAAATTATTTCCCGATGCAAAACTTACTGAAAATCTGGCCGAGGACTTCGTCGGTGGAGATGTCGCCGGTGATGGTGCCGAGGTGGTGGAGGGCTTCGCGGAGGTCCTGGGCGACGAGGTCGGTGGGGAGGCCCGCTGTAAGGCCCTTGCCGACCGCGTCGAGGCTTTCACCTGCGCGCCTAAGGGCATTGTAGTGCCTGACATTGGTGACAAGAGTCTCGCTGCCGGCTCCGAAACGATCGCGCTGCGATGCCGCAAGCCACTGCCTCAGACCGTCCATACCTTCGCCCGTCTTGGCGGAAATATCCATGACCTCACGCACTCCGAGAGCCTCTGCCAGCGCTTCCGGAGTCTTGTCGAATGTCCCGAATGCCGGGTACTTTATATCCAATATGCCATACGCCGTGTCCTTTCCGGGGAATTCTTCCGGATTGATGGCGTCAAACATATCGACCTTGCTGCGCAGTACTACGAACGCCTGACGCTGCTCATCCACATGCGGCATTATCTCCTCCATGCTCTTCCGCGCCTCTTCCAGCCCCATGGTAGCGTCGACCAGCACCAGCACCACATCCGCCGCCGAAAGGCTCTCATACGCCCTCGAAATGCCGATCTGCTCTATCTTGTCCTCCGTCCCGCGAATGCCGGCGGTATCGATAAAACGATAAGTCAGCCCATCCAGCACCATCGTCTCCTCAATCGTGTCGCGCGTCGTGCCCGCAATCTCCGAAACAATGGCCCGCTCCTCTCCGAGCAGGGTATTGAGCAATGTGCTCTTGCCGGCGTTCGCCGCTCCCACAATCGCTACCGGAATGCCGTTCTTGATGGCATTTCCGTCTCTGAAAGAATCCGCCAGTGCCGTTATATGCCCGACCGAATCCGCCACCAAAGACTGCAACTGCCGCCTGTCGGCAAATTCCACATCCTCTTCGCTGAAATCCAGTTCCAGTTCCATCAGAGAAGTTATCCGGAGCAGTTCCTCGCGCAATTCGCGCAATTTACGGGAATACCCTCCGCGCAACTGGTCCATCGCCACGCGCAAAGACGCTCCGGAACGCGCCGCAATGACATCGGCAACAGCCTCTGCCTGAGCCAGATCCATCTTGCCTCCGGCGAATGCCCTACGGGTGAATTCTCCCGGTTCGGCAAGGCGGCAACCGGCATCGCAGAGCAACTCCAGCAGGCGGCTGCCTATATACGCCGACGCATGGCAACTGATTTCCACAGAGTCCTCTCCTGTATATGAATGCGGTGCCCTGTAAATGCTTACAATGACATCATCCAGTACCTTGTCCCCGTCGTATACGGTACCATACTTGAGCGTATATCCCTCCGAGGACGCCGCAGCACCCTTGCGGAATTTCACCACTCTGTCGGCCATTTCCAGCGCATCCGCGCCACTGACCCTTACAATGCTTATAGCCCCGGTACCGAGGACGGTTGCCGGGGCGCAAATAGTGTCTGTCATATCAAATCCGGACATCAGTCCATCATGTGTTTTTCCTTGGAACGGGTCAGTTTCTCACGCATCGCGTCCACGCAGGCATTCACCGCATCCTCAAAGGAATGGCTGTTGCGCTCTATCAGATGCTCTTCGCCCGGAGTATGTATCTTGAGTTTGACGCACTTGTTGGCTGGTTCCTGGAGGAGTGAGAGAGTTACCTCCGCGCGACTGGTGACGTCATGGAATTTAGCGAGTTTGGAAACTTTCTTGTCGATGTAGTCGATCAACTTCTGGTCTGCATCGAATTTCAATGACTTGATCAATACTTCCATAATAAACTCAATTTAGTCCCAAGGGACGTTAAACAAAAATACGGGTGTCCCGGCTGCATCCTCCTCAGTGTGAACGGCAAGCGGCTCCAAAGAGTATTCCGCATCCGCCATCCGGAGAATGTCATCGGCCGACGACACCCATAAATATAGCAAAAAATATTTTATACGCTGCTTAAAATCGCGCTCTATTATCCTCTGGGCGAGACTTTGTTCATATTGTCCAACAGATCCGCGTTGGACTTGTATTCGTCCATGAGCCTGAGCATGAAATTCATCGCCTCGATGGAATTCATGTCAGCCAGCAACTTGCGGAGAATCCAGATCCTGTTCGCAGTGTTGGCAAGCGAACGGTCTAGCTGGAGTTCCATATTGCCGGTACCCTTGAACTCTTCAAAGATCACCTCATCCATCTTGGAACCTGTATCCGTCAGCGCAGTCGCGAGTATCGTGAGAGATCCGCCGTTTTCCAGATTACGGGCTGCACCGAAGAAACGCTTGGGCTTCTGGAGGGCATTTGCGTCCACACCTCCGGTCAACACCTTGCCGGATGCCGGCTGGACTGTATTGTACGCCCTGGCAAGACGGGTGATGGAGTCGAGCAGGATGACCACGTCATGTCCGCACTCGGCGAGACGG
>CAZKRZ010000200.1:0-2814 GCA_964555325.1 uncultured Muribaculaceae bacterium | reverse complement strand
CAGCGTCCGTTGTATATATTAATAGGTGCGGGAGTGGTAAACACCTTGCTCAATCTGCTGCTGGTGCTCGTGTTCCATCTCGGAGTCGAGGGAGTCGCCATAGCCACTGGAGTGTCCAATATGGTCAGTGCAACGGTCATAGTGCTCATGCTGCTGCGCGAAGACGGGGATTTTCGCCTCGATCCCAAGAATATCCGCCTCGACGGGACGGAGGTGCGTGCGATAATGAGGATAGGCCTGCCTGCAGGATTCCAGAGCATGCTCTTCGCCATTTCAAATGTATTTGTGCAGTCTGCGGTCAACAGTTACGGCTCTGCTGCCGTGGCAGGGAATGCCGCCGCGCTGACATACGAATCGTTCGGCTACCAGATAGTGCCGGCATTCTGCAGCGCGACAATGACATTTACCAGTCAGAACTATGCCGCAGGGCTGTATGAGCGCTGCCGGCGTATATTCCGGGAGGGAATGGTGCTTAGCACGCTGACCTGTCTGACAGTCGCGTTGGCTATGGTGGCGTTCAGAGAACCTTTGCTGCACCTGTTCTCGACAGATCCGGAGGTCATAGCCTACGGCAAGACCAGGATGGAGACGGCTCTGCTGTGGCTCTTCCTGTGCAATTCGTATGAAATAGCGTCCGCTTCCATGCGTGGATACGGAGAGTCTCTGCCGCCTGCGCTGCTGGCAGTGTTGGGAACATGCGTGCTACGCCTCGTGTGGATATATGTGGTCAGCCCTCATTTCCCTGGATTCAAGACACTTATACTGGCATATCCGGCATCCTGGATAGCCACCGGAATAATGGTGCTGACGGCGTACGCCATCACTTCGCGCAAGCATTACCGTATCGTAGAATAAGACATCCCATCAAAATCAGGCATATAATGAGAATACCAGCCATCAGAACATTCATCACCGTATTTGCCGCAGTTGCAACGTTGTCGTCATCGGTCGTGTCATGCACTTGTGATAATGACCCTCTTGCATTTGTAGACCCTAAAATCGGCAGCGGAGGACACGGGCATGTGTTTGTAGGGGCGAGCGTTCCTTTCGGCATGGTGCAGCTGGGACCGACGAGCGTCCTGCAGTCATGGGACTGGTGCTCGGGGTACCATTCTTCCGATTCGACGGTGATAGGATTCAGCCATACGCATCTCAACGGTACCGGTGTCGGTGATCTGTTTGATGTGACGGTGATGCCGGTGAAAGGGGCGGTTACATACGCCAGAGGTGTCAAGGATGATCCCGGGAGCGGACTCTGGTCATACGCGGACCGCAGCAGGGAGGTCGCGCGCCCGGAGTATTACAGCGTTCCTCTGTTGTGGTATGGCATTACAGCCGAACTCACGGCGACGGCGAGAGTAGGATTACATCGTTATACATTCCCCGAGGGGGAGGATTCGGGTATCGTGATTGACCTGCAGAATGGTGGATGCACGGACAGACCTGTCGATACGGGAATGGAGATAGTGGACAGTGTGACAGTCAGGGGCTGGAGACATTCCAAAGGCTGGGCTAAAAACCAGAAGCAGTACTTCTATGCCGTGTTCTCAAAGCCTTTCGATATGGCTGCGGACAGTACGCTGATAGAGAGGGACGGGCAGGTGCGTTACGGACATTTCCATTTCTCTACCAAGGAGGGTGAACGCGTCATGCTTAAAGTGGCGCTGTCCGCTACCGGAATGGATGCCGCGCGTACAGCCATGGATGCCGAACTCCCCGGCTGGAATTTTGAGCGCGTGCGCGCCGCTGCTACCAAGTCCTGGAGCAAGGCACTGGACAATATCAGGATACAGACCTCGGACGACGAGGCTCGCAAGGTGTTTTATACCGCGCTGTATCATACCATGATAGCCCCGTCGCTGTTCTGCGATACGGACGGAGCGTACAGGGGTGCTGACGGACAGGTGCACCGCAATCCCGGACATGATACCTATACCACTCTGTCTCTGTGGGATACCTACCGCGCAGCCATGCCGTTGTACTCTATCATCCTGCCGGAAATGACGGCGGATGTCGTGGCGACCATGCTGGACATTTATGACGAACAGGGCAAACTCCCCGTATGGCATCTGGTCGGCAATGAGACCAATTGTATGGTGGGCAATCCCGGAGTCATCGCGGTTGCGGACGCTATAGTCAAAGGCATTGTGCCGGAGGACAGCCGTGAGAGGGCATACGCAGCCTGCAAGGCGTCGGTCATGCTGGACGAGAGGGGGCAGAAACACCGCAAGCAATATGGCTTTATCCCCTGCGACCTCACCAACAAGGCATGCGCCAAGGATATGGAATACGCCATTGCCGATGCGGCTGTCGCCAATGCGGCGACATTCCTCGGACATTCAGAGGATGCGGAGTTCTTCCATGAGCGCAGCCACAGCTGGCGCAATTATTTCGATGCATCTACGGGGTTTGTCCGTGGCAAGATGTCTGACGGCAGTTGGCGTACTCCGTTCGATCCGTTCTTCTCCGCGCATCGCTGTGACTATTGCGAGGGCAATGCCTGGCAGTACACATGGCTGGCACCTCATGACTTGCAGGGACTTGTGGAGTCGTTCGGAGGCAGGGATGTCATGCTGGAGCGTCTGGACTCGCTCTTTACTGCGTCTTCAGAACTCGCAGACGGCACTCCTATGGACATGTCAGGTCTGATCGGCCAATATGTCCACGGCAACGAGCCGAGCCACCATATAGTGTATCTGTATACTATGGCAGGTCGTCCGGACAAGGCTGCGGAGCGTATCCGTCAGATACTTTCCGAGCAGTATGGGACAGGAGAAGACGGTCTCGCCGGCAATGAGGATGTAGGGCAGATTA
>CAZKRZ010000199.1:0-2823 GCA_964555325.1 uncultured Muribaculaceae bacterium | reverse complement strand
ATGACGTACCGATGACTGATGACCGCCTGTTCGGTTGGCACAATGTCCTTTTTCCTACCGGTATGAGCGGACTCTATAAGATTGAGGTGGGGAAGTATCGCAGTGGGGAGATGCAGGTCGTCTCCGGTGCCATAGGCCGGGAGAAAGTCCATTACGAAGCACCGGTTCCTGAGCGTGTGCCTAATGAAATGGCTCGTTTTATCGCGTGGCTGAATGAGGACGATTTTGCTCTTGATCCTGTGTTGAAGGCCGGTATCGCACACCTGTGGTTCGTTTCTATCCACCCGTTTGACGATGGCAATGGACGAATTACGAGGGCTATCACCGAGATGCTGCTATGCCGCGCAGATGGAACAGGTAAGCGGTTCTACAGCATGTCCAACCAGATAAACCTCGACAAGAACAAATACTACGACGTTCTTGAGAAGACCCAGAAAGGCGATGGAGATATAACTGAATGGCTGCTTTGGTTCCTTGATTGTTTGGATAAGGCCATAGAATCAACCACAGGGACTTTGTCTTCAGTTCTTTCGAAGGCGAGATTCTGGGATGTCCATAAGGAAGAAAGATTCAATGAAAGGCAACGGAAGATTGTCAATATGTTGTTCGATGATTTCTTCGGCAAACTCACGACGAGCAAATGGGCCAAGATTGCAAAATGCTCGTCCGATACGGCATTGAACGATATCAATGATCTTGTGGTTAAGGGCGTCCTTAAGAAGAATGATGAGGGCGGACGAAGTACAAACTATTCTATTATAGTTCCTTAGGATATTAGATGAAAACTTTTCATCTAATTTATGTAAACTGTTGAAGAATAGTTGATTATAGAAGTTTTGCCAACCAGAAATGGCAATTATACCCAATTATACCCGGGACGGGAATAACGAAAAAATCCGGCTACACCAGCCGGATTTTTTGGGAGCTCCCCTTCTAGGACTTGAACCTAGGACCCCCTGATTAACAGTCAGGTGCTCTAACCAACTGAGCTAAAGAGGAATGTTGTCGCCGTTCTCGTTGAACGGGATTGCAAATATACAACAGAAAATTGAAAGTGCAAAAAAAATCGTGTTTTTTTTGCTATCTTCGCAACGGGCGTCCGGGAATACAACAGATGCACAGGCTGCGGCAGGAGGTGTTATTTCCAGCTAATCCTTGCAGAATGAATGGTTTACGGATGTATTTTCCCTTAATGCTTATGGATATTGATCTTCTGTCAAAAATGGTAGCAGACCTCATCCTCGAGAGAGATGAGGTGGCTTTGCCGGGTGTCGGCGTGTTTGTTGCCGAAATCGTCCCGGCTTCGTTTTCGGATAGGGGATATACTATCAACCCTCCGTATCGCAGGCTTTCATTCCGCCAGAGGGAGGGGAACGACGATTCGCTTATAGAACTGTATTCGCGGACCAACGGGATTGGCAAGACGGAAGCGGAGCGCCTGCTGCTTGATTTTCTCGATGAACTCAAATCTGTTCTGACGAGTCGCAAGACTATAATATTCCCAGGGCTCGGCAGGCTTAGGGCAACGAGGGAGAATCATTTTTTCTTTGTGCCCGACGAGAGCCTCAATATCTATCCCGAGGGATTCGGACTGCAGCCGCTGTCGCTGAAATTCCGCAATCCGGAAGAGGATGCCGCTCATACGGCGGCTGTAGTGGCGGAACTCGCTTCGACTGTAGGCGCAAAGAATGCTGGCGGCAGGGAGGCGCAACAGTTGAATGCGCAGGAGGCGAAGAGCGCCGGCCCGGAGGAGAGAGCGCAGGAAAGTACGGAAGCAGTGTCGGCGGAAAGTGCGGGCGCGGCAAGGCAGGAAAGCACTGATGCAGAGCCAGTATCCGTTCGCGGTGAGGCAGGGACAGAGATGCGCCGTGCGCGTAGGCATCCGGTATTGAGGTTCCTGGGAGGCTTCATTGTCACGGCTGCATTGTTGCTGGCGGCATTGGCGGTTACGGGACGCGTCGCTCCGAGACTGGTAGATACGATACTTTATACGGCAGAAGAGAGGGCGTTGATATGGAACTGATATACGAACAGACTACCGCTCCGTTGATACCTCCGTACACGGCTGCAGATATAGGCAAACCGCAGGTTCCCGAGGAAATGCTACCGGTGGTCGCCGCCTCGGGGCTGGTCATAGGGCGCTGCGCCCGTTCTTATGCGCACAGCGGTGCCAAACCTCTGCACCCTGTGGTGCATCTGCATATCATCAACCGCAACGGAGAGATCTATTTGCAGAAGCGTGCCATGTCCAAGAAACTGTTGCCCGGGCGTTGGGATACGGCTGTCGGAGGCCATGTGACATATGGGGAGACTCTGTCGGAGGCTCTGTTTCGGGAGGCGGAAGAGGAACTCGCGCTGTATGATTTCAATCCTATATACCTCGATTCGTACGTATTCGAGTCCGATATAGAGAAAGAACTCGTGAATATATGGGCAGCAGTGGGCAATTTCAGCATTTGTCCGCCGGATGACGAGGTGGAGGAGGGACGCTGGTGGTCGCCCGAAGAATTGCGCGCAGCTGCCGGCAAAGACATACTCACGCCTCAGTTCGAAAGCGAATACGCCCGTTTCGGGGATGCGTTGTACGCGTTGCTATAGAGAGACATGGATGCGATCCACAAATTCATAACGGACCAGTTGTCGGTGTGGCCTATGGCCGCCGCTAATTTCAGGGCTCTCAAGTCCGTAGATACCAAATACATACAATTGGAAGGACAGGAGGTCGTGGCACAGCACAATCCTGCTCGTATCGCATCCTCCACTGCTGATATAGACCCTGCGGTCATTGCAGCCCGTCCGTGCTTTCTCTGCATGGACAATCGT
>CAZKRZ010000198.1:0-2853 GCA_964555325.1 uncultured Muribaculaceae bacterium | reverse complement strand
CGCATTGGAGGCCTCACGCCATACGGCATCGTCGGTGGCTGCGTCCGTCCCCATGAATTCGTTGGTACAATAGGTATTAGGGAGGAGATTGTATGCCTTGTCGATATAGCCGCGGATTATCTTGGGATAGTCCGACCAGTTGTCCTCGTTATAACTCCCGTCTGGTATGGGATCGAGATAAGAGGAACATGACACGCATGTCGCAGCTACAGCTGCAAACGATGCCAATATATATGTTATATTCTTCATAACTATCAGAATTTCAGTTTGATTCCTGCTGTCACCGTCCGGAACAGCGGATAAGCCGTCACACCGGAATCGATGCTCTCGGGGTCTACATCCTTGACAGGCGAGATGGTGAACAGGTTTCCACCGCGCAGGCTCAGACGCATACTGCGGAATGCTCCGCCGCGGAAATCCTTGGTATAAGCCAGTTCGGCATTCTGGAGTTTGAACCAGCCGGTATTCCGCAGCCAGAACGAGGAGTTCACGAAATTGTCTGCGGCTTTGTCATAACTCAGACGCGGATAATCTCCCCCGACATTGTCACGGACAAATGCGGAATAGTTGCCGTCTCCCCAGCCGTTCCAGAACCATTCGTTGTTCATGAGCCCGTCGCAGAATGCCCTGCCGGTGCCGGTGAGATTGAGTTCGAATCCTTTCCAGCCCAATGAGAGATTGAGCGCGTAACGCAGCCTGGCGGAGGAGTTGCCTATGATGACCTGGTCATTGATGTCTATCTTGCCGTCCCCGTTCTGGTCCTTGTACATAAGATCCCCTATCTGGGCCGTCTCCGTGTATTTGGGCATGGACGCGAGCTGCTCTTCCGTCTCGAAACGGCCTACGCACTCAAGCCCCCATATCGCATCGGCGTCAGCCCCGGTACGCTTTTGATAATCATACTCATAGAAATCTCCGACGACCTTGGTGTCCGTGATCTTCCACGACATTGCGCTGAGAGACGCCGCTGCGCGGAAATCCCCGAAACTGCGGTGCCAGCCGAGAGTAATCTCCCCGCCCAGAGTGTGTTTGGCGGCATAGTTCTCATACACGGAAATGTCCGACATGCCGTATACTCCGGAAATGCCGGAGGTAATATCCGATACAATGCCGTAGCGGTTGATAAAGAAACCGTTGAGATTGACATCGATGCAGTCGAACAGCCCGAACGACATTCCGGCGTCAGCCTGGAATATCTTGGACCAGCCGAGTGACGGATTTGCAAGACGGGAGATGGTAGTGTATTCGGACCTGTCCCTGTCATCGCCGAACCACTGGTCGGATTTCTCCGAAGGTCCGTAATAACGCCCGTTGGAGAGGGTGTATTCCGCCTGATAGAGATAGCCGGAGCCGAAAACATCCGCCGCACCTATCAATCCCGCAGAAGCATAGACGCGGGCATTGCTTACCTGACTGACTCCGCGCATGAAAGGTTCTTGGGACAGCACCCAGGTAAATGTACCTGACGGGAACACATCGTAGCGATGTCCCTCCTTGAGCCTCGAAGTGCCGCAGTATCCGAGTGCCATGGATGCGATATAGCGTCCTTTCCAGGAGTAGCCGGCATCGAGTATCAGATTCTGCTGGCGTTCGCGCTGCACGCTGCCGGTGTGATTGACGCTCGACATATAGAATGTCGCTCCGGCATTGAACTTGTGCCATCCTATCTCGCGGTCATAGTACAGACGCTCATAGAAATTGAGGCTCGAATATGTGGTGCTGGACATCACGCTCTTGCCGGACTGCCTGGTGCCCCGATGGGAAGACAGGTCTCCGACATAACTATCTGCGTCCCAATAGTATGCGAGATAGTCATTCTTCTGCCCGTTACGGGTGGAGAAGTAAGAATTGAGATTGACGAATGTCCTCGATTTGAGGCCGTCGAGCAGCCATGAGAAGTCCGCGTCCAGCGATGCGTTGAACATGCCGCTGCGGTACCTGTCCGTATAGGAGCCTCCGTCCACGAGCAGGGCGTAGGGATTGTCCCCGAACACACGCGACACTGCATACACGACAGTCCCATCCCTGAGGTCGTCGAGCCCCTCTACCGAAGAAGTCCGTCCGAATGCGAGAGGGAATGCGACGGCCGGAGTCTCGCGCCAATCAGTATAGGCTGTATTGGAACGCCTGCGGAATGCGGTCATGCCGTTGAACGAAGCGTTGGCTTCGAGCCACTTGCCTATCTTGGCAGTAACACTTGTAGAGAGGTTGAGCCTGTTGAAATCAGCTGCCGGACCTACTTTCACGATGTCCCCCTCGTTGAGTCCGTTCAGAGTCGCGTTGTATTTGACGGTAGCCGAGCCTCCGGAAATATTCACGCCGAAACGGGAAACGGGCTTGAAATCCCTGTACATCAGCGACCTGTAATCCACATTGGGATACTGTTTGTCAAAGGGATCCTGCCTGGCAAAGCCTGCAAGGCTCTCCTCCGAATACAAGGTCGGGTAGCCTGCATTGACGCGGGCTGTATTGTTGAGCTGCGCGTAATCGCTTCCTCCTACCCATTCGGGCATCCTGTCCACCATGGAAAGTCCTCCGGAAGCATCTACAGACACGGTCATAGGTGTATTGTAGGAGCCTCTGCGCGTCTTGATATAGAGCGCACCATAGGAAGCCACCGGTCCGTACAGAGCCTTGGACGCCACATCCGACAACAAAGTCACGGACTCTATCTGGTCAGGCTGCAACAGCAGCTGGTTGAACGGCACCGGCACATCGTCTACAATCAGCACCAGCGAAGAAAAGCCCCTGCTTGACAAGGAGTAGTTGCCTACTCCGAGTTTGGACGAAGTGGTAGAGCCGCTTATGCCTATGGCTCCGGCATTCTCGGTCACTTCCAGTCCGGGAATCATG
>CAZKRZ010000197.1:0-2862 GCA_964555325.1 uncultured Muribaculaceae bacterium | reverse complement strand
ATGGTTCCAACAGCCTTTTGAATGCGTCTTCGACGGCAATCCGTATCTGTTCGGCAAGTGCCGGGACGGGGTATCCGTGCTCCTGGCAATAGTCGTAATACAGTTTCTTGCAGCATTTCTCCGTGTCGGCATCTATGCCTACGGAGAGTATTCCTTCGTTTTCGGCGCGGAGGATTGCGAGCAGGTTGTGTGCCGGAATCTTGTTTACGGGCGCGGAGAAATTGAAATAGTTGCGGTATTTGGCAGCGTCCTGTGATTTCTCGGCGTTTTTGCTGGCTTTTGATGTTATTCGCCTTGTCCTGAATATGTTACGTAGCGTCTCTCTGACGGAGGCTGTTTCGGAAAGACGTTCAGCTATGATGTCCCGTGCTCCGGAGAGGGCTTCCTCGGCGGAATGGACAGTGCCGTTAACGTATTGTCCGGCTGCGACTTCCGGATTTCGAGCCTGCCCGGACATCATTGCATCGGCAAGAGGCTCCAGCCCGGCTTCCTTGGCGATTGTCGCCCGTGTGCGCCTTTTCGGACGGTAGGGCAGATAGAGGTCTTCGAGTTCTCCGGCGTCTGTGCATGATTCGATTGCAGCGCGGAGGCTGTCTGTCAGTTTGTAAAGGGATTCGATCGTCGCGAGAATGGTGCCTTTGCGCTTCTCCATTTCATCGAATACTCCGACCCAGTGCTTGATTTCGGCGACAGACACATCATCCAGACCTCCTGTCTTCTCTTTGCGGTAGCGGCTGATGAAAGGGACGGTATCACCCTCCTCAAACATCTGGACACAATTCTCCACCTGCCAGTCCTTGACACCGGCCTTTGCTGCTATGCAGCTGATATATAATTGTTTCATACGCGGTCTTTCTTCGGGCTGATTTTGCGGAAGCGCAATTTGATTACTCCCCAGAATGCTTCACCGAATATGCCGCTGGACATCTTGGAGGTGCCGAGTTTGCGATTGACGAATATTACGGGGACTTCCGCGACCTTGAATCCGAGTTTCACCGCGCTGTATTTCATTTCTATCTGGAAGCCATAGCCTTTCATCTCCACTGCGTCCAGGTTCATGGTCTCCAGCACCTGTCTGCGGTAGCATGCGAATCCGGCCGTGGTATCTCGTATGTCCACACCGAGGACCGTCCTCACATACAGAGAGGCGCAGTACGACATGAGTATCCTTCCCAATGGCCAGTTCACGACACTGATGCCATCGCAGTAACGCGAGCCTACAGACACGCCGGCTCCTCCGGAAGCGCAGGCCTCGTACAGGCGGGGCAGGTCGTTTGGATCATGCGAGAAATCCGCATCCATTTCGAATATATAGTCGTATCCGTGTTCGAGACTCCATTTGAATCCGCTTATGTATGCCGTCCCGAGCCCGAGTTTTCCGCTCCTTTCGATGAGATGGAGGCGCTCCGGATACTCCTGCATGAGATTCTTTACGATGCTGGCGGTGCCGTCTGGAGATCCGTCATCAATCACGAGGATGTCATACGCGCCTTTCATTGAGAGGACCTTGCGTATAATGGCCTCTATGTTCTCTTGCTCGTTGTAGGTAGGGATGATTACAATCTTTCTGTCCATAAGATGTGGCAATACAGCTTTAGCTTGTGATTTTTAGGTATGCAAGATAACAAAAAATGTTAAATTTGTCCTATAAGCTATTTGAAATTGTGCCCCTCGTTGGCGACGCTGTGCTCGCGGACATTTTCTTCCTCATCACCGGCCGCCTGACGCATGCAGATACACTCTTGCGAAAGAATTTTGTAATGACCGATGCGGAGAATGATTTCGAATGCTCTGTTATACGAATGCTGGAAATGCGTTCCTTTTGTTGAATATAAGACTTGCGTCCGCGTCCGATGCGCCTGTATCTGATGCCGTGACAATGAACAGAACATAAATGGAAAAGAGAATAGACTGTTTTGCCGGAGGTGTCCGGACGAGAGAGCTGCTTTCGGAGCAGCCGAGTGTTGCGAATGTGCATGAAATGGCGCTTTCGCGTCTGTGCCCGACATCGCTTATGCGCGAATTGGCAGCAAAGGCCTGTGCGGAATATACCCTGCTCTGTACTAAGGAAACGGATTTGCGCCTTGTGGCGTTTGCATTGGAGAGAATGCTGCAGATTGCGGATGCCACCGGTGCCGTAATGGTATATTCGGACCATTTCAATATGCTCCCGGACGGGGAAGTTGTGGAGGCTCCTGTCATCGATTGCCAGGAAGGTGCGCTGAGGGACGATTTTGATTTCGGTTCGCTGATGCTTTTCCGCACCTCCGCGCTCAAGGATGCCGTTTCCGGAATGACGGAGGAATATAGTTATGCCGGTTTGTATGACCTGAGGCTGCGCGTATCGCGTCTCGGAAGATTTGAACATATAAACGAATACTTGTATTATGATATAGAATCGGATTTGCGCAAGTCCGGCGAGAAACTGTTTGACTATGTAGATCCGCGCAACCGTGCCGTTCAGATTGAGATGGAGGCTGCAGTTACGGAGCATCTCAAGGCGGTGGGAGGCTATCTGCCACCGGTATTCAAGGATGTAGACCTCTCCGCAGGGGAGTTTGAATGTGAGGCGAGCGTCGTCATTCCGTGCCGCAACAGGGTAAAGACTGTAGGAGACGCCATAGCGTCCGCGTTATCACAGAAGACATCATTCCCTTATAATGTAATAGTGGTCGATGATAATTCGACAGATGGCAGCGTGGAGGTCATAAAGAGCTTCTGCTCTGATCCGAGACTTATATATATAGCGCAGGATGATTCGTATCATGCGATAGGCGGCAACTGGAACGCGGCTGTGCACCATTCGGCATGCGGACGTTTCGCCATTCAGTTGGATTCGGACGATACATATTACGATGAAAC
>CAZKRZ010000196.1:0-2879 GCA_964555325.1 uncultured Muribaculaceae bacterium | reverse complement strand
GGGAAGTTTGTCTGCGGATTTGCGGGTAACCTTGCGGGTCACGTCATACATGATAGGAGTACCGATCATGATAGATGCGTAAGTACCGAAGAGGATACCGATAATCAATGCTACGGACAGGCCCCTGATGGAATCACCACCCCAGATAGCGATAGCAACCATAGGAAGGAGTGTGGAAGCCGAAGTATTGATGGTACGGGTCAGCGTGGCATTGAGCGAAGCGTTGACAGTAGCCTTGAAATCGGCGTTGGGATGCAGTCCGAGATTCTCACGGATACGGTCAAAGATAACCACGTTGTCATTGATAGCGTAACCGATGATAGTCAGAATAGCAGCGATAAACGTCTGGTCAACATCCAGGTTGAACGGCAGAATGCCGGAGAACAAGGAGAAGAATCCGATGACGAGGATGGTCGTATGGGCAAGCGAGACCACACCACCGAGACCCCATGTCCACTTCTTGAAACGCACTGCGATATAGGCGAATATGATGAAGAGGGCGAGAATGACGGAGATGACAGCGGAACGCTTGATGTCATTGGCGATGGACGCACCGACCTTGTCGCTGGAGATGATACCGTTGGGATTCTCAAGTGTAGAGGTAAACTCAGAGAATGTGAGATCATCCTTGAAGAAGCCCTTGAGAGCATTGAACAGCATCTCCTCAATCTCAGAATCTACTGCTGTAGACTCATTCTGATACTTGTAGGAGGTGGTGATCTTCATCTGGCTACCGCCACCGAACTGCTTGACCTCAACGGAAGAGTTAGCCACATTGGGATCTGCTGCTGCAGCCGTGTTGAAAGTCTCCAGAGTAGCCTCGCGCACATCCTCAACGGACACGGGCTGGTCAAATCTGACGACATAGGTACGGCCACCGGTGAAATCGACACCATAGGTAAAGCCCTTGGCGAAGATGCTCACGAGAGCCACGAGGATAAGGGTACCGGAGATGGTGTAGGACCATTTGCGGGCACCGAGGAAATCCACGTGCGTATGCTTGAGGAACTCACGGGTGAGTTTGTTGTCGAATGTGATGTTCTTACCCTTGCTCACACGGTCATCGAAGATGAGACGGGTGATGAAGATGGATGTAAGTATCGAAGTGATGATACCGATAATAAGCGTGGTAGCGAAGCCCTTGACAGGACCGGAACCGAAGAAGAACAGCACAAGACCTGTGAGCAGGGTTGTGACCTGGCCGGCGATAATGGCGGAGTACGCGTTGTTGTATCCGTCATGGATAGCCTTACCAAGTCCCTTGCCGGAGGCGAGCTCTTCCTTGATACGCTCATAGATGATAACGTTGGCATCCACAGCCATACCGAGTGTCAAGACGAGACCGGCGATACCGGGCAGCGTAAGCACAGCTCCGAAAGCGGCGAGTGTACCGAAGAGGAGGAGCACGTTGACAAGCAGAGCGACATCAGCGGCGACACCTGCTCCCTGATAGAAGAATATCATGTAGAGGAGCACGAGCACGAATGCGATGATGAACGACACGATACCGGCATGGATGGACTCGGCACCAAGGCTCGGACCGACAACCTGCTCCTGGACGATGGTCGCAGGTGCGGGCAGTTTACCGGACTTGAGGACGTTGACGAGGTCAGTAGCCTCCTCGACATCGAAGTTGCCGGAAATCTCGGAGTTACCGCCGGTAATCTCTGTATTGACTGTAGGATAGGAATATACGGTACCGTCAAGCACGATAGCAATCTGACGGCCGATGTTCTCTTTGGTAAGACGGGCCCAGATGTTGGAGCCCTCTGCATTCATGGACATGGAGACGGTCGGCTGTCCGCCCTGGCCCTGTCCGTTGTAGGATACGCGGGCGTCAGTAACTGCAGAGGAGCTTTGCCGTCACGGCTCGATGCCTTGATAGCCACGAGTTCGTAGACATTGCCGCCCTTGACAAAGGAACTGGGCTTGACAGACCACATGGGACGGAACTCCGAAGGGAAGATGCTTGCAATCTCGGGCATTGCCAGATACTGGTCCACCTTGGACATGTCAATCGAGTTGGCGAGACCGATGCAGGCATTGCCGTTCATCTGGCTGGGCTGCAGGAGCGCAAACAGAGGATTGGCCTTGCGATAGGCATCCGCGTCAGTATCGGCATTCTGCTGGGAGGCAAGCTCCTGGCTGACGACATCATCCGCTACAGTGGCGGGAGCTGCGTCGTCAGTTGTGTCATTATTGTCAAGAATCTCGGCGAGACGGCTGTTGGCCTCTGCCAGATAAGGGTAAATCTCATCGAATGTGTAAGTGGTCCAGAACTCCAGCGAGGCAGTTCCCTGCAGGAGGTTGCGGACACGCTCGGGCTCTTTGACGCCGGGGAGTTCGATAAGGATACGGCCGGTATTGGCAATCCTCTGGATAGAAGGCTGGGTGACACCGAAACGGTCGATACGGCTGCGGAGAACGTTGTAAGAGTTGGCAACTGCGCTCTCTGCCTCTCCCTTGATAACGGTGATCACCTCATCGTCGGAAGACTCTGGCTTGATACGCTCACGCATCTCATAGGTACCGAACACCTGTGCGAGCCTGGTACCGCCGCCAACCTCTTTCCACGCCTCTCCAAAGAGGGTGATGAAATCGGACTGGGAGTTGACACTGCGCTCTTTTGCGAGCTCGAGTGCACGGGCAAACTCAGGAGACTGGTTGTTGTCGGCAAGAGCCTTGACCAGATCCTCGAGCTGCACCTGGAGCATGACGTTCATACCACCCTTGAGGTCCAGACCGAGATTGATCTCTTTCTCCTTTACACTCTTGTAGGTGTAACCGAAATAGACCTTCTCGTTTGAGATGGAATCGGTGTACCATTTGGTTTTCTCTTTGCGGAGCGAATCGAGGAAATAAGCCTGATCCACTTCAGG
>CAZKRZ010000195.1:0-2890 GCA_964555325.1 uncultured Muribaculaceae bacterium | reverse complement strand
AACCATTCCTGCTGAAAATTCTGCTGCCGTTGCTGATATCACGGCACTGAAACTTGCCACCGCAAACAACATACCGGGGTCGGATAAAAAATATGTCGCCAGCTACGAGGCCCTCATCATTCCTCAAACAGCAGCACTGAAACTGACGGTTAAGCTGAGTGATAACCGCGAGTTTACCAAAACACTGAGCAATCAGGCATTTGTGAGTGGCAAGCACTACATCATCGCCCTCCAGGTAGGTCATGATAAGGTGGAAATCAACATTGTCAACGTATGGGATCCGCAGGATATTTCCGGTGGTGTGGCTGAACAAGATGAATTGAACAGTTCTGAAGTGGCAATCGCAAAATTCCAACATTACTTTTGCGATTCCAATGGTAATATGGCTATTTGCCCTTTGGATGAGTATTCCCATATATGGGCTGTTGGCGCTAAATCGGGAGAAACAGCCTGTCAAATATTCAGTGATATTACGGGGTTATGTGTAACCGCAAAAGAATCATACACCTATAGCTATGAATCAGAAGACAGGAGAGTTGAACTTAGGATTACGGGGAATTCAACAGCCGATGAAAATGGTGTCTATGCTACCCTTTATGTAACAATTCCCGGATATGAAGATATAGATCAGATAAAGATAGTAACGCCGGAATATCTCAAACAAAACAATGTTGATACTGTGATTATTGTAATAATCTAAATGATGAAAGGGTAGCAATAATAATTTATAGGGCAGGAAGAGGGTGATGCCTCTCCTGCTCACTAACCTCCAAAGTCGTTCGGGGATTTTGCATCGGCTCTTGCTGCCGTCTCGAACCTATTCGCTCAGCACGACTCTGCCGCGGACATAGTCATAGACGAATAACTCCTTGGAACGCATGTCGGCGCCGCGTCTGCAGCCTATGCGGTAAATAGTAAGAAGTCCGCGTGAAGGATTGACGGTGGTGAGGTTGAAAGCGTCCTGATTGCGCGTGCCCTTGGTCCTGTCCTCCCTCATATAGGTATCCATATCTCCGGACTTGTCCAGAATGACCTGGAGTTGCCTTTCGTGTCCCGCGACGCGCCCTATATAGTCTGAATGCGTGTGCCCGCTGAGCCAGCATACAAATTGCCCTCCGGCATCGATGAACCGGTCCACCGAACTGAATGCCGATTCGCTCATGCGCTCGTACTGGACCCTCATCGTATCTGTCGCAGGTATCTCGCGGTTGAAACTTGTAAATCCGGATTCGATGGGTGACAGACCGCTCGAAGAGGGATAATGGGTCACACCGACCACCGCATAGCCTTTTTCGCGGGCCTGGTCGAGGGTTTCGATGAACCATTTGTTCTGTACGGTGGTATAATGCATGCAATCTAATACCACGAGCCTGATTTTGGATTCGGGATAATCCTTGTGATAATAACAGCCGTAGGGATTGTCCGAAAGTTCCACACCCCATTCATCCACGATGCGTTTGCTCTTTGCGCTGCCGACAAAGAATTTCTCGAAAGCGTCCTGTTCTGTGGCGTCGTATGGCTTGTCAGTCTGCGCCCACACGAGATGCCCCTTCCAGCAGT
This sequence comes from uncultured Muribaculaceae bacterium, assembly GCA_964555325.1. Lineage (GTDB taxonomy): Bacteria > Bacteroidota > Bacteroidia > Bacteroidales > UBA932 > Cryptobacteroides. The sequence continues at coordinate 1,330 of CAZKRZ010000195.1, read as the reverse complement.
CATGATTGCCTATGGTATTGAGGATCTTACGCGCTCCGGGCACAGTCTCGAATATATTCTCGTCGTCCCAATAGCAGATAACCCCATCGCCGCTGTGGACCACTTCATCGACATAGTCGCCGTACGCGTCGGCAAACTCCACTATCCTCGCGAGATTGTCTTTAGAACCATGTACATCCGTGCAATGCAGGATCGTAAGAGGCTTGTCTACAGTCGTCTGGCCATAACGCGGAGTGCTCGCCCTTGCGCTTAGGAGCATGGGAACGACCTCCTCTTTGGGGAAAAGTGAAACGATGTCCGTCTGCTGGGCCATTACGGAAAGAGGCATAAGCAGCGCCAATGCCGCGGAGAATATTCCTGATTTCATTGTGCAACAATCATTATGTGGAAACGGTGCGCAAGATACGGATTTTTCGTGAACAGTCGGGCCGGATAACGGCACGATGTGTCAAAACTTGACACTGCATTTGCCCGTATGGGCGGAAAAGCTTTTCAAAAACAACGGCTTATTTGTATATTTGTAAGTTAATCGAAATATTGAAACCAATGTCTGTATCCGGAATATTGAAAAAAGTCTTCGGCTCCAAGGCCGATCGTGACATGAAGCAGGTGAAGCCCGTGCTCGAAAAAGTACTTGCCGCCTATGCTGTCATAGACAAACTGTCCAATGACGAACTCCGTGCAAAATCTGCAGAACTCAAGGCTGTCCTGCGCGAATGCGAGGCTCCCTTTGAGAAGCGCATTGCCGAGATAAAGGCGGAAATAGAGCAGGACATCGCGGTCGAGGAGAAGGAGAGGCTCGCCGGAGAGTCCGAGCGCCTGGTCAAGGAAGAGGACGAGGCTATAGAGAAGAAACTGGAAGAGATACTTCCCGAGGCTTTCGCTATCGTCAAGTCCACCGCCCGCAGGTTCGCAGAGGGTGGCAGGATAGAGGTGACGGCCACGGATTTTGACCGTGACCTGAGCGTCAGGCATGATTTCGTCACGATAGAGGGCGACAAGGCCGTGTATGTCAATCATTGGATTGCAGGCGGCAATGAGGTCACCTGGGACATGGTCCATTATGATGTGCAGCTCATCGGCGGTATAGTCCTGCATCAGGGCAAGATAGCCGAGATGGCGACAGGTGAGGGAAAGACCCTCGTAGCTACTCTGCCTGTGTTCCTGAACGCATTGGCAGGCAAGGGAGTGCACATGGTCACAGTCAATGACTACCTCGCCAAGCGAGACTCCGAGTGGATGGGACCTCTGTATATGTTCAACGGCTTGTCGGTGGACTGCATCGACAAGCACCAGCCCAACAGCGACTCCCGCCGCAAGGCATACGAAT
>CAZKRZ010000194.1:0-2902 GCA_964555325.1 uncultured Muribaculaceae bacterium | reverse complement strand
GATTATACCCTGACTCTCCGCAAGACCGGTGCTATGACCATTACACGCCAGCTCAAGAAAGAAGATTTCGTAGACCACAAGATCGTCCTCGAAGACATCGGTATGGGCGGCAAGGAACTCTTCCGCGGCAAGTCTCTTGATGAGATCAAGCAGCAGGCTCCTTACCTCTATATGAATGACTACCGCGGCGGTTGGGGCGGCGGCGGTCTTACCGACTGGTCCTGCACCTTTATGTCTGCCCAGTTCAAGTCAGAGGGCAACATCGAGAACCAGGGCGAAGGTATGACCCTGCGTATCAGGAATGACGATGACGACAAGGCCAACAACCCTGCAGACCACGAGTTCCACGATACCTATATCTATGGTATCAAGGACATCACCGCTGACAACAAGTGCCTCACAGTGTTTGCACGTACCCACCAGGGTCCTGCCCACATGAGCGTTGTCGTTGTGGATATGACATCCGAGGATCCTGATGCAGTGCGTCTGCCCGAGACCGACAAGAAGGAGTACAGCGAGGGATTCTCCAGCAGCGACTATCTCAACTTCCGCTATGACCTCTCCAAGTATGTAGGCAAGCGTATCGCTATCGCTATCGGTGTATATCGTTGGGATGCAGGCGATTACTTTATCCAGGCTCCTATCAAGCACATCACTTTCGCTCCCGAATATGTCGACGGAGACGCTTATCTCACAGGTACTGAAGTCGCAGCTCTTCCCGGCTGGCATCTTACCATGGAGCAGCTCAGCTCTATGATGCCTAATGCCAACAAGCACTTTACCGCCTACACTCCTGACGGAGTAGAGGTATGGGGACGCGACAACTGGGGCCCTCAGTACAGGGCATGGCAGTATCAGTGCGAGAATCATATCGCAGCCCAGTGGGGCTTTATGTATGTGAGCAAGGATACCGAGCCTCTGGCAAGCGAGGGATTCATCATCAAGACCCGTGCAGACGTGGATGCCAACTATGAGCTGCCTGAGTCCTTCTGGTATTCCAAGTTCGCAGTTTCCGACGCCAACGACCACATGGCACTGCGCGTCCGCAACTTCTCCGCTTCCGAGCCTACCGTGTTCCGCGTGACTGCAATCACTACCGACGGCACTGCCGAGGCGACAGAGAACGGTTGCTGGAAGTTCATACACGAGGACGGTTCCAAGGGATCTCCTGACAAATATGCCACTTTCAGTTACGACCTCAGCGAATTCTCCGGCAAGGATGTAGTCATCTGCATCAGCATCCACAAGGGTGCTACCCGCGGAGGAGAGCAGAAGCTCGTATTCTATGACATTACACTTGACTAGCAAAGCGTTTTGATGAAAAGAATTTTTGGATTAATCTTGGTTATAATGGCCCTCGCAGCCTGTGGAATTCTGCCTTCCTGTGGGAAGCAGGATTCCCCGGGAAGCGGCGGGGATGTACCAGGATCGAACATAAGCCCGGAGCCTACGGCTGCCAGAAACCTTGAGCGCGCCATCGTGCTCACGGATGCTGCAGTCAAGAATTATTTCAATGAGGCTGACGGCTTTGCGATGTACAGGTACTACAACCCTTACAACCAGGTCCACCAGAACAACGAAATCGGCAGCGTATGGATGTATACCAGCTCCATCGAGGCTGTGAATGCCATTCTGAAGGCACTCGAGGCCGACAAGGCCAAGGGCAATACAGCACTGTACGATGCCAATCACGACAGGTATGTCCAGCTGCTGGACAAACTGATCAGCCGTCTGGACTATTACAGCGGTACATTCTCACTTACCTCCTTTACGCAGAGCCGTGACTGGACGGTATATGGTGTGAACCGTGGTAAGGCTCCCGGCAGCGCATCGGTTGCCGGCAAGGACAATGTATACGATGACCAGCAGTGGCTTATCAGAGAGCTCATCGAGGCCTGGCATCTGACGGGAAACAGCAATTATCTCTCTAAGGCCGAGTACCTTACGGAGTATGTGCTGGACGGATGGGACTGCACTGTAAAGGGCGGCAAGGAGCGTGGCGGTATCCCCTGGGGACCCGGCTACTATTCCAAGCATTCCTGCAGCAATGGTCCTATGGTCAGCCCGTTGGTCTGGCTGCATGAGGCATACAAAGGCAAGTCTGACAAGATCACACACCGTTACATCGACCTCTCGGACGGCCGTACACGCCGCACGGAGGAGATGTCCAAGGCTGACTATTATCTGATGTTCGCCAAGAAGGTTTATGCTTATCAGCACGACAATCTGATGATGAAGGATGGCTCCAGGGTCTATGCAGACAACCTGAACGGCCCCAACATCGGTGCGGACATCCAGTATGAGGTCATCAACGGGCAGCGCTATCGCAAGCCTGCCGACCTGCATGATTTCAACGGTCCTGCATTGTCCTACAACAGTGGAACAATGCTTTCCGGAGCCGCGGACCTGTATCGTGTGACCCAGGACGCCGCCTATCTCAAGGACCTGCAGTCTCTCGACACGGACAGCTTCAAGGCTTTCGCCAAGTTGGGACAGCAGAAAGATGGTTATTATTCCTATGCGATAGACGGATTCAACAACTGGTTCAACGGAGTGCTCTTCCGTGGTTATGTCGACGCTGTCGCTTATGACGGTGCGGCATCTGCAGCCATTGATTCTTTTCAGAAGAACCTGGACTATGCATGGGACAATTTCCTCTATGAGGGAATGCTGCCGTCCAGCCTGCTTGTCGGTTGGAACATAGACAGGAGCCGCAACAATGTGGAGGGTATGTTCACCTTCGCCTTTGCTGCGGAGTATGCAGTGTTGTCCAGATACTTGAACAAGTAAACATAAAACACAAACCAACTTTTTTATGCACACTAATTGTAACTTGATTTCGCGTCTTGCAAAGGCCTGCCTGGTAGGAATACTGGCACCGGTGTTTGCTTTCGCGCAGACA
>CAZKRZ010000193.1:0-2910 GCA_964555325.1 uncultured Muribaculaceae bacterium | reverse complement strand
ACCATGGCCCGTGCTATGATCGCCGACAAGCCGATGCTGATTTTGGATGAGGCGACTTCCAGCGTTGATACCAGAACCGAAATTCAAATCCAAAGCGCGATGGATCAACTTATGCACGGCAGAACGTCGTTTGTGATCGCGCACCGCCTTTCTACCATTAAAAATTCCGACCTGATATTGGTTATGAAGGACGGCGACATTATCGAAAGCGGCACGCATGAAGAATTGCTCGAAAAAGGCGGCTTCTATGCAGAACTTTACAACAGCCAGTTTGAACAGGCATCATAAATTAAAAAGCAAAGGAGGATTGCTATGTGTCAAAGTTTAAGTTTTAGCCAGGAAATTTATTGTATGCGTAATTTATTTGATCGCTATATGGCAAAAGAACTTGAAAACTTAAATGTTTCTTATACACAGGCTTTAATCCTTTGCAAGCTTGCCGAAATGCCGGATCAAACAGCAACACAAAAAGAACTGAAAGAATTTCTACAGGTCACCTCCGCCGCAATCAGTACCGTTATTAAAAGAATGATTCAAAACGGACTTTTGTCGCGAAAAACGGATGCGCAGGACAATCGGGTTCATATCATTTCCCTAACACCCAAGGCGGAAAATTTGGCTTTCGCAGCATCTGCCTGTCTTAAAACGGCAGATGAAAAAATCGATGCTGCATTTTCCGCAAAGGAAAAAGAGTGTTTCTGTTCTTTACTGCGCACAATGCAAAATAGGCTGAGTGATAAGTCAGATTGTTTCAATTTGTGAAGGTTGCTTGCCAATGTAAAGAAAAAAACTATAAAGCAACTTGAATTTGCTTAGAACGAATTTTGAGCATAATAAAAGCCCCGTTACGAACGGGGCTTTTTTCGTAATTGTAAATAGGGGAGTGCGGGATGCTTTTCGGAAAGATTTGCGCTTCGGCAGCTGAAACATCTTGTGAAAAGCGCTTTACCGATGCTGATATAATATCAGCTCGGGATTTTCGCCGTTTTCGTCGTAGGTACAGATCAGGATGAACTCCGGATTCGCGGCGATTCCGAAACATCTGCCTCCGCCGAACTCGCATTCCAGCTGATTGCCGAGATAGGTTACCTGATCGTCCAGGAATTTCACCGTTTTTCCATTCGGCAGGCGATATTCCAGATTGATGTATCTGCCGACCAGCGCGTTAAGGCGGGTGAGCCGGGGCATTCCCTCGATATGCAGCGCGTTGATCTCCGCAATCAGTTGCTGTTTCAATTCCTCAAATGCACTATTACCGCCCAGCTCTTCGTATCGCTTCCAGTAATCCAGCTTGGGCAGCATTGCCTTGAGATACGAGCGCACGTCTTCTTCCGAATGCTGCTCATTTGCCATATTTTTCACGCAGACGTCGATTAGATGATCCATATCGCTGTATTGATATTCACCGTCCGCATAGCACCATTTGCAGTATTCTTCGTTGAGAAATCCGTCCTTTTCCTTGCTGATGATCGAATCCTCCAGCGGCATTCCGCAGCATTGGCAAATGAGCTGCCTGGGGGAGCCGAGGAGTGTATTGATCGAAACATCGAACATTTTGGAAATCAGCTTTAGGGTTTCCGTATTCGGTGTAGTTTCACCCGTTTCCCAGCGCGAAACCGCCTGGCGGGTTACAAATACTTTTTCCGCAAGTGCTTCCTGCGACATCTCTTTTTTGGTTCTCAGTTCAAAAATGACATCTTTTGTATCCATAAAATCACCTCAATCTTATTATGACGCCTGTGCGCTCCGTTCACAAGCAACCCGCTGTTGCGCCGGACGAAAAGGGAACGCTGAAATGCCGCCATGGGAGCATCTTCCGGAGTTTTATCAGTTTTTATGGGAAATTGATAATTTCATGATAGCAGATCGTATTAAAAAAAGCCAGAGGCGGTTTGCCTCCGGCGTATTTTTGCTCATAATTCCATATCCAGCTATCCGAGCATTCATGAAAACGCGGGTGAAAAGATGTTCTCCCGAAGATTACCAGCTGCCTTATTGACTGTCAGGATTATCATAATATAATTTTCTTCCCAGATGAACACAGCCGGATACGCCGAATCTCTTATTTTCCGGGAATTTCCGATAATCGATATAGGGCGTACCGCAATGAGGACAGCAGAAAGAATTGTAATAGCGGAAGGTTTTCCCGTGGGTCTGATACGTCCAGCTGTCTATGTCGATGTTCTGAGAAGAAATCGAATAGCATTCCAAACCGTCGTCGGAATAAGCTACATCACATTGCCCCATGTAAAGGGAATAGGCGTGGAAGCAGAAAGATTTTCCGCAATCCGGGCAGATGCCCACCATCCGGACATTGCTGGGCGTGAGATATCCCGGGTATTTCAGTGCTTTCATGGGAAGATCCTGCCCTCGGTTTATTTCCCGACGGACTTTGGTATTCTCCCCGCCGCATTCCAGAAAATGCCCTTCTATCCGATACCCGATATCATCTGCCGTCATATTGCGTTCCTCCGGAGTATCGGAGAGAAAGCCATCGATCTGCACCGCAGGGACAGACGGATTCCCCTGCATTCCGATCCGGATGCTGATTAGGAAATACTTCCCGGTGAAATCCTCGTCATTTTCCGTTTGCAGACGGTATTCACGGGTCTTTACGTCGTCCTCGTAGAGGGTAATAACAGGCTCCTTTTCCGTCAGGGGCAGAACGCCTTGCAGTTCAAATTGCCTTGCCAGCGGGTTGCTTTTTATCCATTCCAACAGGGGAGCAGAGTATACATAGATCTCGGTACCCTCCAGCTTTGCGGGCGCAGGTTTCTTCGGGTTTTCTTTCTTAGGCGCAGTTTTTTCCGGAGCTTTTTCCGGGGAGGCAGCGGGTTTGCTCAGCTTCATGGCGTTAGCGGTGCCGAAGCTGCGGCGAATGAGCGTTTCGATGTATTTTCGCATGAGCAG
>CAZKRZ010000192.1:0-2928 GCA_964555325.1 uncultured Muribaculaceae bacterium | reverse complement strand
CATCGCGGACAAGACGAGCACAAGCGTCCTGGTGGAAAGCGCGGTTTTTATGATTGTATTGAGCATGATCTGCTATATTAATGACTATGATTATGTCCGGAAGGCACTGCCGACACAGACGCGAGTTTGATATGCATCGCCCCCTCTGTAACGACCCTCTCTCCAGGTGCAAGACCGCTTAGGATTTCCACCATGCAGCCGTCATCACCTCCAGGGCGCACTTCCCTCTTCATAAAGCAATCGTCATCCAACTGTACAAACACACTGTATATTCCCTGGTCCTCAACCAATGCAGCCAAGGGCAATGCAATGACTCCGTCCTTGGGGGTACATTTGAGCCATACCTCTGCGAATGCGCCCGGCACGACTCCGCTACGATAAGGGAATTCGAAAGACAATGCCAGATACCCGTCCACAGCGTTGACAGAGCGGGCGACCACACGACCGCCCATAGCCTTGACGGAGAGCACTTCCCCGGAGGGCACAGTGAAATTGGCATCGTCGACCACTGCCGCAGTTGCCGCATAACGCTCGGGCAGTTCCGCCCTCAGCATCAGCATCTTGGACTTGGCAAGCGATGCAACAGAAGCCCCTGCGTCCACGTACTGGCCGGACAGGGCATCCACCGACATCACATATCCTGGAGCTGTCGTCTTGATTTCCACGCTTCCCTCACCGGCATTGCGTATGGCTTCGTATTCAGCCTTTGCCGTAACATATTCCAGACGTGTTTGCTCAAACTGGCTGACAGATATAATCTTGTCCTTGACGAGTTCCGCATCCCTCTCATAACGTGCCTTGGCAGTCTCGTATGCGGCCTTGAGCTGCACCGCCCTGCCGTCACCGGCGACCGCCGCGGTAGACACCGTAGCCACGACTGATCCGGCAGGAAGATAAGCTCCGACGGTCAGATTCGATGCAAGGGTAACGGCTCCTGAAATCGGAGCAATGACCGCAAATGCATCATCCTGCGCAGGAAGCACCTGACCTCCCACATGCACAGCCGGAGAGAACACCGAAGTCTCCACAACCACCGTCTTCACGCCGAAACGCTCCTGACGGGCCTTTTCAAAAACTACTTCGTCAGAATGTCCTTTCGAGGCCGCCTCTGCAAGTTCGGCAGCGTGGTCGTGGCCATGGTCATGACCGCTATGATTGTGACCGGAATGATCGTGAGTTGAATGGTCATGTCCCTCATGCACCTCGGCATGGTCATGCGAATGTCCGGCATGGTCATGATTATGACACGCCTGCAATCCAACGACTGCCAACGCAGCCATTAACAAAATCCTGTATCTCATAATGAAAAAATTTATCATCACTACCGAACGCATCTATGATATGCGCCTGCAATTAGCAGAATGCGAATGTACCTGCCGGCAAGTGCAACTCCGTTGCAATTGACCGGACGAAATTCTATATTTGTCAATATGTTCCGTATAGTTATAACAAGACAGCGCAGACCGAGAAGACAGAAAGCCACCATTATCAAGGACCCGCTCCGAGGAAACATTCCTGCAGAGCAGATGCGGGCCGAGGCAATTGAACAGCTGCCACCGAGACTCGCCGAACTTGCCTCACTGCACGGATTCCGCTACAACAGAGTGACTATCAAACATAATCTGTCCAATTGGGGCAGTTGCTCATGCAAGGGCAATATCAATCTCAACTTGTGCCTGATGACCCTGCCGCCGGAATTGCGCGACTTTGTAATGCTACACGAACTCTGCCACACCCGGGAGATGAATCACGGAGCCGCATTCCACCGTCTGCTCGAATCCGTATGCCCCGGGCACCGCGCCCTGGCAGCCAGACTCAAAGAATATCACACTCAATGACAACAATATGCACCTCAAGTACAAATTCGTAGTCCAGACCTTCTTCAAGAAAGACATTGTAGCCGTCCCCGTAGGGAAAGAGGCCAAAGAATACAATTCCATGCTCAAGCTCAACCAGACAGGAGGGCGTATCATAGAATTGCTCGACAATGACACCACGGAGGATGCCATCATTGACACAATCTGCTCCGAATTTGACGCCGACAGGGAGACTGTCAGCGCAGATGTTAGGAATTTCCTCAAGATGCTCGACGACAAAGGGCTGCTCGTAAACGAGTGACGCCAGGTATCTTCTTGATTGCTTGACGCAATCCCCAGTTCAGACGACGCACTGACACCATAAAGGGCGTCAGCGCCGTCATCACCTTGATATATCTCTTATATCGGGGATTATCCACCGTATAATTGCGTCCTTTCCGTATGAAGGCCACCATTACGGCCAATATGTCATCATCCGTAATGCCGTATTCATAGGTAAAACAATTGTCTCCGAGTATGACATAATCATGCTCCCGGATCTTCACTATACGATGCAATATATACTTGCCTCCGCGCTTGTACAGGACAATGTCATGCAGTTTGCAACGCTCATCGGTCTTCCTCACAAGGGTGACCAGATCCCGCATCTCATGCAGCATCGGCTCCATACTGCGTCCCTGTGTCCTATATGTCAGGACACCGTCATTCTCAAGTATCTTTTCAAAAGTCAGTTCGTCCATACAATGGGCAAATATACAAATATTTCAGAGGGAACGGAGTTTTGCCCATTCCGCGGAAATATTTAGATTTACGGAGTTGAAGCATTAAACATAAACTTAAACATGATACTCTCAGCAGCCGTCATCGGCATTGCCGCAATAGCCGGCTCTTTAGCCACATGCACAGATTCCCTTTACCGCGAATGGGAAAACTCGACGAGAGCGAAAAGGATCGTTCTCGCCAACAGAATCGTCCGGGAACTCAACAACGACAACCCACAGGAGGACACAATCGCATTTTTCAGAGCCAACGAGAATGCCGTTAGAATGGCAATACTCGTCCACTATGACATGGGCATGCATTATATACACCACGCCCGTTTCGATGACGC
>CAZKRZ010000191.1:0-2958 GCA_964555325.1 uncultured Muribaculaceae bacterium | reverse complement strand
ATACACAAGGCTGTCGGTGCCATATCGGAGTCCGATATTCTGTTGGCACAGGCCTCCGATGCGGTTATCATCGGTTTCCAGGTGCGTCCTACAGTGGAGGCGCGCAAGGCTGCAGACCGCGAGGGTATAGAGATACGTCTCTACTCGGTCATCTACGACTGTATCAACGAGATCAAGGACGGTATCGAGGGTATGCTCGAGCCTGAGAAGAAAGAGGAGGTCACAGCGAGTGTCGAGGTCAAGCAGATCTTCCGTATCAGCAAGGTGGGTACCATTGCAGGATGTATCGTGCGCGACGGCAAGATTGTCCAGCACTCCAAGGTGCGTCTCATCCGTGACGGCATTGTTATCTATGAGGGCGAACTCGGATCTCTCCAGGTCGGCAAGGACCAGGTCAAGGAGGTCGCTGCCGGCAAGGAGTGCGGAATGTCCATCTCCGGATACAATGATATCAAGGAGCGTGACTTCATCGAGGCTTACAAGATAGTCGAGATTAAGAGGACTCTGTAAGAGTGCATCAATATAAAAGAGAGAGGGGTGACCAAACCATGGTCACCCCTCTCTTTATATATAATAGTGTTTTAGCAGCGGTCGAGAGCCTGGCGTATATCGTCGAGGATGTCATCGATGTCCTCGATGCCTACGGAGAGGCGGATGAGGTCGGGCGCTATGCCGGCTTCCTTGAGCTGCTCCTCTGAGAGCTGTCGGTGTGTGTGGCTGGCTGGATGCAGCACGCAGCTGCGTGTGTCGGCAACATGGGTAGCGATGTTGATGAGTTTAAGCGAATCCATAAAGCGGATTGCAGTCTCCCTGTCTCCCTTGAGGCCTAAAGCCATCACTCCGCAACTGCCGTTGGGCATGTATTTGAGTGTGCGCTCGTGGTATCTGTCGCCCTCGAGGCCGGGGTAGTGCACCCATGCGACACGGGGATCGGAGGCGAGGAACTCGGCTACCTTCTGTGCATTGGAGCAGTGCCTCTCCATGCGGAGGTGGAGGGTCTGCAGTCCGAGATTGAGGATGAACGAATTCATCGGGGCAGGGATGCTGCCGAGGTCGCGCATGAGCTGTGCCACCATCTTGGTGATGTATGCCATCTTGCCGAATGCCGTGGCGTATGTCAGCCCGTGATAACTGTCATCCGGAGTGCAGAGGCCGGGGTATTTGTCGGCGTGAGCCATCCAGTCGAAATTGCCGCTGTCTACCACTGCGCCGCCTACCTGTGAGGCTGTGCCGTCCATGTATTTGGTGGTGGAGTGGGTGACGATGTCAGCGCCCCATTCTATCGGCCTGCAGTTGACGGGTGTAGCGAAGGTGTTGTCTATGATGAGGGGGACTCCGTTGCTGTGCGCTATATGTGCGAGTCTCTCAATGTCTATGACCGCACAGCCGGGGTTGGAGATGGTCTCCGCAAACAAGGCCTTGGTGCGGGGGCGGAATGCGGCCTGTATCTCTTCGTCGCTCGCATCCTGGTCGATGAATGTGCATTCGATGCCGAGTTTCTTGAGAGTGACTCCGAAAAGGTTGTAGGTGCCGCCGTAAATCTCGCTGGAGGCGACGATGTGGTCACCTGCGCTGCAGATATTGAAAATGGCGAAGAAATTGGCTGCCTGTCCGCTGGATGTGAGCACTCCGCCCACTCCCCCCTCGAGCTCGGCTATCCTGGCGGCAACGGCATCGTTGGTCGGATTCTGCAGGCGTGTATAGAAATATCCTGACTTCTTGAGGTCGAACAACATCGCCATCTCATTGGAGTCGTCGTATCTGAATGTAGTGCTCTGGATAATGGGGATTTCTACAGGCTCCCCGTTTGCCGGCTTGTAGCCACCCCTTACACACAGGGTGGCGGGCTTGAATTTCTTGTCCATGTGTTTTCTTGTATTTTCGCAGTCACTAAATTACTAAAAAAATGCTCTGTGTGTGCCAGCCGTGCATTAATATCGTGCTTTGAGTATGCAAAAAGGCTGAACCGTGACGGTCCAGCCTCTCGCTATCATATACTATGATGTATGATTAGTACCTGTCTTCGGATGAGACGGTAAGTTTCTTGCGGCCGTGACGGCGGCGAGCTGCGAGCACCCTGCGTCCGTTGGCAGTCGACATGCGCTCACGGAAGCCGTGCTTGTTGACGCGCTTGCGGTTTGATGGTTGGAATGTTCTTTTCATTGTATCTTATTTTTATATTCTTGTCCACTATCGGATGTAGGAGCGCAAATTTATCATTTTTCGAGGTGAATAACAAATTTTTCCGCGAAATATTCATCCTTATAGACGGATGAAATGTTCCAGACATGTATCTTGGAGGGGGAGAGCTTGTATTTCCGCAGCAGTTCCGAAATCTCCGCATTGACATCTCCTCCCTTGAGGAACAGCATTCCGCGGCGGTATTTGTCCTTGACCCAGGGGTAGAAATTGACGAGGGAGGTGACGGCGCGCGATACGATGTAGTCGTAGGTGTCGGGGAGTGACTCGGCGCGGGCGTTGACGCAGCGGACATTGGTCAGCCCGAGCCCCTCTGCGACGGCTTTGGCGACGAGTATCTTCTTGCCTATGGAGTCGCATAGCGTGAAATCCGTCTCCGGAAAGCGCATCGCGAGCGGAATGCCGGGGAAGCCTCCGCCTGTGCCTACATCCAATACGGTGTCGCCCGGTGCGAATTGCATGTATTCGGCTATCGCCAGGCTATGCCGGATATGGTGCTCGTAGATGTGGTCCATATCCTTGCGCGATATGACATTGATCTTGTCATTCCATTCCCTGTAGAGGGATTCTGCTTGTGTGAAATCTTGTCTTTCCATGTTGATTGTCATTCTTCTCCTCTCTCTCGGCTCATCTTGTCGATTAGCATTTTGGAGCGGCGTATGCGCGTCCTGACGGTGTTTATGCCCATGTCGAGTTCGGCGGCTATCTCCTTGTACTGCATGCCGTCGAGCAGTCTCATGCGTGCGATTTCGCGGGACA
>CAZKRZ010000190.1:0-3053 GCA_964555325.1 uncultured Muribaculaceae bacterium | reverse complement strand
GAACTGAACCTTGTAGACAATCCCGACAACTTAGGACGCAAGGTTTTCCTCAAAGGGGATATAGTATCCTCATATTATGGCATTCCGGGCATACAGAATATAAGCGATGCCGACCTTGAATAGGCCGGCATCGGAATATATTGCGTATATGCTTACTGTGCGCGTCTGCGACGGGCTTTCCATCCGAGGTCACCGCCTCTGGATGACCTTTTGGACTTCTGACCATAGCCATACTGTCCGTAGCCTCGTCCATAATGTCCGTAATGGTATCCATAACGGCTTCCGTAATGTCCGGAAGACATTGTTCCATTGATCACAAGGCACATATTGTTGAAGCGTCCCTCCTTGTAGATATTCTCCAACTCGGGAATCATGCTCCTCTCAAGGAGTCCGACACGGACTACGAAGACGGTACGGTCGACCAGTTTGCTGACAATCTGCGCATCCGTCACAATGTCCACAGGCGGGCAGTCAACGAATACATAATCATACTTGTCACGCACGGATTCCAGCAACGAGGCAAATCTCGGATCGGAAATCAACTCCGAAGGGTTGGGAGGTATCACACCCACAGGGATAACATCCATAGGATGTCCGAGAGCGCCTTTGCAGATGATACTGTCAATGTCATCGGTCTGACCGCTCAGGTAAGAGCTGATACCGGTTGCAGGACTGCCCACCAATGCCGAAGACGAGGCATTACGCAGGTCACCGTCGATAACGAGTACCTTCTGTCCCTTGATTGCAAAGGCGATAGCCGTATTGACAGCCACGAACGACTTTCCGCTCGAAGGATTGAACGAAGTGAACATGAAGACATTCTTGTCCTTATCCTTGGTAACGAACTCTATATTGGTACGCAACACGCGGAACGCTTCGTTGATGGCATTTCGATTGCCCTGATCCACCACGACCTTGTTGGTCCTCTTGTGAGTCTTGAAGGTGTTGAGTTTCTCCGCCTTGGAGTCTACATCGAGCGGCAGTTCACCGAACAGAGGGATTGATACGCCCTTCAAATCCGCACGGCCGCGCAGTTTGGTGTTGAACATCTCCATGACATATATCACAGCAAGAGGAATCATCAGTCCCAGCATGAACGCCAGCATCAGTATCTGCTGAGTCTTTGGCGAGACAGGCTGATTGGAGCCGACAGGCGTGTCGAGGATACGCGTATTGTATGCCGTAAATGCCTGGCTGAGTTCATTCTCCTCTCTTTTCTCAAGGAGATAGAGGTAGATAGCCTCTTTGACTGACTGCTGGCGCTGCTCTGAGAGCAGGAACTTCGCCTGTGTAGGGCTCTGTGCGATACGACTGTCAGTACGCTTGAGGTTATCCTGGAGTATGTTTATCTGGGTATTGACAGCGAGGATATGGTTGTCCAAGGACTGCATGATGGCCTCACGCATATTGGAGAGCTGGCTGTCCAGATCCTGTGCTATAGGGTTGGTAGCACTCGAATTGCTGACTATAGTATTGTAATTCAGCAATATCTCGTTGTACTTGGCTATCTGCGCGGAAATATCCGGATTCTCGATACCGGCATTTGCAGGAATCATCTGATGCCTGTTCGACGAACTCGACAGATAGTGCGAAATGTGCCTGGTCATGTATAACTGGCTGTTGAGAACCTGTATCTGCGCCTTGAACTCATTGGCGTTGGTGAGGTCAATCTGTGTAGATGCCTTCACATCGGGCAGGAGATTCTGGCTCTGGTACTGGGAGATGCTCTCCTCAACACCGGAAAGTTCTTTCTCAATGACTTCCAGACGGTCGTTGATAAACAGAGAAGTGCTGATAGTCACCTGATTCTTGTCGGAAATCCACCTCTCGTTGTATACTGCGATGACCATATTGATGACATCTTCGGCACGGGTGATATTACGGTCTGTGAAACCGATGCGTATCACATCCGCGAGTTTGTCCTCCAGATTGACAGAGAGCCTGCGGGAATAATTCATCGTTGTAGGCTGCACACCCCTACGGGCCACCTTAATTATGGAATAAGGAATATCATTCTCCAGATTGAATACGGGAGAGGGGGCGATGCAAAGCCTGCCGGCTGCGGTCTCCACCGTGTCGCCGAGAGCCGCCATGCAACTATATCCCTTATGCTTGATCTTCTTGCCCTGCTCGTAAGTCACGACATTGAAAATGCGCAACGAATCCGGGGCTCCGGAAATGTCAATATCAAAATCGAACGCCGCATTGTCCTTGATGTCAACCGGTGATACGACGAAAGGCAATGTCGAGCCATACAGTACCACAGGATGGAATTTGCCTTCATACGAGTAGTTCATGTCCAGATGGAGACGCTTCACCACTTCCTGCATGATGGACACCGCCTGGAAAGCCTTTACCTCATTGGCGGTCTTGGAACTGGTATGGAAAAATCCGAGGTCCGCGAACGCATCGGCTGAACTGCCTATGGAACGGCCACGCTGGTCGGCCTTGATGACGAGTGATGCGCTGCGGGTCCATGTAGGCTGCGAACAGAGTATATAAAACACTCCTACGAGCACACAGAGCACTACAGAAACCACAAACCACCACCATCTGTGGAGGCATTTGTCAAACAGATCCCTGAGATTGACTCCGCCCTCTGCGGACTGCTGCTCCTGAAGATTGTTGTTCTGCTGTAAGGATTCCATAAATTATCGAGTTAAGACAGCAATTGTAGATGTAAGGGTTGCCGCAAGCGATGCAAGACTGATCCAAAACGAAGTGGAACGGACATTGTTGCCGTTGACCGTAGATTGGCGTATGCGCATATCGTTGGGCGTGACATATACGACATCTCCCTGCTGGAGATAGTATGCAGGCGATGCCATGACATCCTCTATCTTGGTAAGATTGAGGAAATAGCGCATCTGCTCGCCGTTGTCCGCAGTACGGACTACAAGTATGTTGTCCCTGCGTCCATAGATTGCAAGGTCCCCTGCCGCACCTATGGCATCGAGCACCGACACGCGGTCCTTTTCGATAGAATAACGTCCCGGATTGTTGACCTCACCGAGCACGGAGTATGTCAAGTTCATGAACTCGACCGTAACCAC
>CAZKRZ010000189.1:0-3068 GCA_964555325.1 uncultured Muribaculaceae bacterium | reverse complement strand
CCGCGGCCGCCCGCGCCGCGCTGACCATAGCCCGCGGTTCTGTACTCTCTGCGTATGCGTACCCGGTCTTGTCACCATTGAGCACGCGTATGCCCACACCGTAGTCTATGCTGAATCCTCCGTTGCCGACCTGGCCGTCCCTCAGGAGGAGGTCGCTGGAGACAGTATTCTCAAAATACAGGTCGGCATAATCTCCGCCTGTAGCGAGAGCCTCTCCCACAAGGCTTTCCAAAGCCTGCTCGGTCACACCGAACAGGTCCATATAGTATTTTTTGTCCGCTATCATTGCAATGTCAGAAATCATACAAAGATACAACACTTCTCGCAGAAGCGAAAGCCCGTCAGTCGCCGGAGTCTCCGGTCCTTTCTCGCCGGAAAACCTCCTTGTTGACTGCTTTCTTGTCCGCTTGCGTCATTGATTCGTAGACTGCGCAGCCCGTCTTATTTTGTGGACGTTTATATTCTGCGCTAAACCTTACAATTCCATTTCCGCGTCACACTGTTTTTGTGCGCGGATAATCATGCTTCTGACGTCTTATTGCGCTGTACCACTGATATTTAGCGGTGCGTCGGCAAATCAGATGTCCAGTTCGGATTCGGTAGGATGGGCGAGTTCCCAGATGCGCTGGTATTTGAGCGTGTCGAGAATGGTGGTGCCGTCCTGATTCCCCTCCGCCACAATGGTGAAAGGTATCTCCGTATTATCTGCGAGTATCCATTTGTCGCAGGCCTGGCAATAGTCGTCAAAGAAATACTGCAGCCCTCTGATGTAGCGGCGCCTGATAACTTCTTCCGGGATGTCATGTCCGCCGGAAAGCACTCTGTCGTGGACCCTGCGTATCGCCAGATCCGGAGTCGACAGCCAGAAATACAGCATCGTGATGAAATACCCGTGCGAACGCGCCTCCTGGATAATCTTGATCAGCGAACGGGTCGCGAGCGTCGTCTCTATGCAGAAATCCTTGTTGTGGGCGAGCATGTATTTGACCTTCATCAGCATGAAACGGCTTGCGCCCACCGACGCCGACGAGGGATCGAACGGTGCCAGGCTCTTGGCGAACTCGTCCGAATTGACAAACTCGAAATGTCCGAACAGTTCGGGTAACAGCGTGTATGACGCTGTTGTCTTGCCGCTGCCATTGCAGCCGGCTATGATGTACAATTTAGGCATGTCCGCTTACTCCATATCCAAACAGCGCGAAGTCCCCACGGCAAGGATCATCCGGCCAAATCTCCCTAAACGCGTCCGTGATTTCCGCCGCAGTGCCTATGTCCTTGGCCCTGCGTGATGTAAGTCCGAGCGCCGCCGCTTCTTCGTATACGTGCACATCCAATGGTATGATGAGTTGCGCCGGATCACTGTCCTTCCATAGCCCGAGGTCCACTTTTCCGTCGCGCCTTACCATCCATCTGCGCATCATGTTTATCTTCTTGTTCGCCGCCTTTGCATCTGGCTTTTGTCTGTATACTCTCGTGCGTATATCAGCAACGGACAGACACTCAAGGCTTTTGTTCTCGGAATAGACTTTCTTGAGCCTGCCGCAAATGGCTGCGACATCCTTCCATTTGACCGTCCTGTGCGCACTCGTATCGTCATCCCTCCAGACACCGTTCATGACATAGTCGTATGGACGCCACTGCATTTCATCCATGAGCCTCTCCGTATCGCGCACTATCATCGCCCTCCGTCCCCATGCAAAATGCGCGGCGAATACAGCTGCCACTTCCACATCCTGCAAAACAGCACCGCGTTCCGCGAAATGTCTCGGAAATGCTATCGGGTCCTCACGGAAATACTGGAGGTCGTTGTATTTTTCCGCCCATTCCTCGAGGCGTGCTTTCAGGCTGCTGTCCATGTCTGCTTCTGTTTGTTATAGTCTGCGGAGGGCGTCTATCCGTTCTTTCAGTTCTGCCCTCTGCAGAGGAGATGTCCCGTATTCCACCTTGTCGACCACGCCGTTTTTGTCAATGACTATCGTCATCGGGTATCCGTTTCTGCCGACGAAGTTCTTGAATGTATTGTCGTTGACAAGTGGGATCCAGTTGAATTTTCTGCTCTCTATGACAGGGCGTGCCTTTTCTGCAGATTCATAGGTGGCAGAAAAGAACATTACGTCAGGCATTTCATCTTTCCAAGTGGATAATTCGGGCATTTCTGCCCGGCATGGACCGCATCCTGAAAACCATAGGTTGAATACAGCCACCTTGCCTTTTATATCTGCATTTGTCCAGACCTTTTCATCCATGTCGCTTGCGGAAAACTCAGGGAATGCCTCGCCGACTTTCAGAATCTCTTCCCGTGCTATCCTCATGGCGATACCTCCGCCTTTAGCGACATCTTCCTTGAACAGTTTCATAAGCAATGCCCCTTCCGGAATGCTGTCACCGGGGACTGAAAACTCCAAAGCCCTTTGAGGCAGACTCTGGGACAATTCCAACCCGACAGCGGATGTCCCGGCCGGTGTCTTGAGCATGTGCATTCGGCTGATATACTGCATTGAGACCGGAATCTCCCTAAAGAAACTCTCTCCGATAATGACGATTCTGTTTGATTTTGACCTCTCTTGAGAATGCTCACCAGTCGTATCAAGTTTGCCATCCTCCTGCACATTCGCTCTATGCGAATCAATATTCGGCATCTTTGCCTTTTGTGCCTCAATGCCCTGTGCATTCATACACACGGCAACTATGGCGTATATACAGCAGAATATCCTTTTGAGTCTGGTTTTCATCGTCTCGTTTATATGACATCCCAAATATAGACAAAAGAAATGACAGTTGCTGATGCGGCTGCCTGCAGGTCATAAATGCCGCACAACATCATGACTGTCATGCGGCAATAACTAGATGTTTCTCTGCCTATCGTAGTTTTTCAATCTCTTCAATGGGCAGCCCGGTAATGTCGGCAATATCTTCAGCCACATAGCCCTTGGCGAACATGCTCTTAGCAATCTCAATATTGCGCTTTTCAAGCTCTTCCGCGAGCGCCTTGTTTATCTTGAAAGTCTCTTGATTACGCCTGTCTCTTTCCGTTGTCATCTCGTACTGGTATTTTACTCGTTCTTCCG
>CAZKRZ010000188.1:0-3100 GCA_964555325.1 uncultured Muribaculaceae bacterium | reverse complement strand
AGATACTCGGCAGCGAACACGTTGTCGGCCTTGTCTGCAGCCTTGCGGTATGCGCTGACAGCCTCCTGGAGTTTGTCGAGACCGGTCAGAGCGTCACCCTGGCATGCCAGAGCCCTTGCTGCGAGGATTGCGTCCTTGCCCTTGTAGGCCTTGAGGTAGTTTAGAGCCTCCTCGTAATGTCCGAGCCTGAGTTCGCATACACCTGCGTAGAACTTGGCGGATTTGGGAGCCTTGCCCTTGTACTCGCTGATGACCTCGGCAAATCCGTAGACATTGCCGTCTCCGTTCAGTGCGAGCTCGAACTCGCCGTTTGCGAAAGACGCCTCTGCGGGATACATCTGGGCGGCTGCCTCCGCCTGCTTCGGCTTGGAAACGAAGTTGTTGAATGCCAGCACTCCGGCGATCACAACGAGAACCGCTGCTACGGAGCCCCAGATCAGGCCTTTTTTCTCATTGTAGAAAGTCTCGAAAGCATTGACTTTCTCGGTGAGCTGATCCTGGCGGTCAAGCTCTTCTTGTGTCATTTTTGTCATATCGTCGTTTGTTTTAATTATTATCAAATCGTCCTTTGCCGGCCCGGACAGGCACGACAACTCGCAAAATTAACATTTTTTGTCCTCAAACACAATTTTGTTTATAAATTGCTTAAACGTAATTTTGTATCTTATACGAATATTGACACAGACATTATGACACTGATCAAATCAATTTCCGGTATCCGCGGAACTATCGGCGGTCCGGCAGGGGAGGGGCTGACTCCCGTTGACATCGTCAAATTCACCTATGCATATTGTGCGAAACTCAGGGAGCGCAGGCCGCATCCCGATGGACAGCGCTACAAGGTCGTTGTCGGACGCGACGCCCGCCTCAGCGGCGAAATGGTGGAGCAGCTGGTCTGCGGTACGCTCGTCGCATGCGGAGTGGATGTTGTCAAGGCGGGGCTTGCCAGCACCCCTACAACCGAGATGGCAGTGACGATGTCTGGTGCGGACGGCGGTATCATACTCACAGCCTCGCACAACCCCCGTCAGTGGAATGCTCTCAAACTGCTTAATGAGCACGGAGAGTTCCTTACGGCGGCACAGGGACAGGCCATTCTGGACTGCGCCGAGAGCGGAGATTTTGATTTCTCTGATGTGGACAGTATCGGCCATATCGAAGAGCATGACTTTACGGACGAACATCTCGATGCCGTGCTTGCGTTGCCGGCTGTGGATGCGGAAGCGATACGTGCGGCAGGCTTTACTGTCGTGCTGGATGCAATCAATTCCGTGGGCGGTATCATCATGCCGCGTCTTCTGAAGAGATTGGGCGTTAAATGCGTGGAACTCAACTGTGAGCCTACGGGCGATTTTGCCCACAATCCGGAACCGCTTCCGGTCAATCTTGCGGATTTGAGCGCGACAGTCGTCAATGAAGGGGCGGATCTCGGTATTAGCGTCGATCCCGATGTGGACCGCCTTGCATTCATCTGCGAAAACGGCGAGCCGTTTGTTGAAGAATATACCCTCGTCAGCGTGGCGGATTACCTGCTTTCGATAGAGGAGGCTAAGGGGCACAAGGGCATGGCTACAGTCTCCAATCTGTCGAGTACCAGGGCTTTGCGTGATGTGACAGAGGCTCACGGTGGCGTCTATTATGCTTCCGCAGTAGGAGAAGTCAATGTGACGACCAAGATGCATGAGGTCGGTGCGCTCATCGGCGGAGAGGGCAACGGAGGTGTCATATATCCTGCGAGTCATTGCGGACGCGATGCCATGGTCGGAGTGGCGTTGTTCCTGAGCAATCTCGCGCGCAAGAAGATGAGCGCAAGCGCACTCAAGGCTACATATCCCCAGTATTTTATCGCCAAGAACAAGATACAGCTCAGCGACGCCGCCCTTATCGACAAGATACTTGCGGCAATGAAATCGCATTTCTCGTCAGAGAAGATCAATGATATAGACGGTGTCAAGATAGATTTCGAAGAAAAGAGGCAGTGGGTGCATCTGCGCAAATCCAATACGGAGCCCATTATCCGCATCTATTCCGAGGCACAGACCGAGGCGCAGGCACAGGCCCTTGCAGATGAGGTCATTGCGCTCGCAAATACCGTGATAGGCTGATGTTTTCGTTCCGGACAACTGCACTTGACGAGCAATTGGACCGCTCTCTCCGTGACGGTAAGGTGGCAGTAATGGAGGGTCCAGAGGCATGGGATGTGGGGCGCGGACGCTATACCTCGGATCTGTTCAAGGAGAGGGGCAACCTGTTGGAAATCTCCGATTGGACCAATGCGGAGGAGTTGAAGCGTGCCGATGCCATAGTCGTGGACATACAGGACTGCGGCGGCAGGCATTTCGAGCCGATGGCGCGTGTGGCGGCATTGATAGAGGCACTCGCGCAGACAGACGCGGACATGCGCAAAAGCAGTGACGATGAATATATGTCATGTCCTGCATTATATATAGTGGACCATCCCAATCCGGCAGGCAGGATAGTGGAGGGGGCGATGCCGGCAGGCAACACCATGCCGGGCATGCCCAAAGTGCCTCCGCGCCACGGACTGACCATAGGAGAATTGTGTCATGTACACTATAATGATATAGGTGGCAGGTTTGCCCTGCATATCATCTCTGCCGCGGCTCAGGCCAATACGGGGCTGCTCATGCCGTGGGTGATACCTCCGGCGGACGACATGCCGGGGATGTTTACGCCTCTGGTATATCCCGGGCATGCCTTGTGGCGCTGGACCAGTGCGACGCCTGCTCTCGGTACGGCTCGTCCCTATGAGATGTTCGGTGCTCCGTTCTTTAGGCATGAGGACAGCGGACTGCCGTGTCCGGACGGCGTGTCGATGCGGCCTTGCTCATTCATCCCGTCGTCGGGGCGCTATGCCGGAGAGGTATGCAAGGGGTGGCAGATATTGCTGCTGCCGGGCGCGGAATACCATTCTTTCCTGCATGTGCTCAGGCTGTTGAGACATTTCCTCGAGAGGTATTCGGAGTTTTCTGTGGAGGAGGAGTTCTGGCAGAGGCTGGCTGATCCTGTGGCGGAAGCCTATCTCCGGGGGGAGATTACTTTCGACATAGTGGAGGAGAATGTCAAGACTGAGGAGCAG
>CAZKRZ010000187.1:0-3108 GCA_964555325.1 uncultured Muribaculaceae bacterium | reverse complement strand
CAGATACCCGGCTACCAGGAAGCGATACGCAAGATCAAGCGATACATGGAAGACGAGGAGAACCTCTCCAAGGCATCTTCCAAGATCGTAAAGGAACGCCACGCGGCGGAAGAAGAGGAGGAACAGGCATGATAGAGAAAATGACATGCTACACATTTGTGCTGGCACGTTGCGATGAGGACCGCTTTCTGGAGAGCCTCCAGGGACTCGGACTGGTCGATGTAAGGCGCTCATCCAAGCCTGTTGACGAGCATTCGTCAGCCGGCATGGCGGAGGCAGAAGCCCTCAAACAACGCATCTCCGACATAGAGCGCGGACGCTTGGAGAGAGACAGCCAATATGTGTCTCTCGTCGCCGGACGCGATGCTGCAGAGAAAGAACTCGCGGCCACCGAGCCTTGGGGCGATTTCAACCGTGCCAAGGTGGACGGCTTGGGTGCGCTCGGACTCAGGATGCGATTCTACGAAGTAGCCTCAAAGCGTTTCCGCGAGGAGTGGAAAGAGCTGTATGCGCTGGAGAAGGTCTGCGATGACGGCAAGACCGTGCATTTTGTGACGGTCGGCCCGGTCGACGGCTACGATTTCCCCATAGGCGAAGTCCCTGCCCCGGAGCATTCTGCCGAAGTCTGCAGGCAAAACCTCAGACACATCGAAGAACAGCTCGAGCAGCGCAGGCAGATACTCCAATCGGAGACAGAACTCCTGCCGGAACTGCGCAGACAGTACGCCGGCATAGTGTCCCGACTGGAGATGTACCTCGCAAAGGTGTCCGGAGAGCACGCCGCAGAGGAATGCGTCTCCGTCATCACCGGATTCGCTCCGGTCAGCGATGACACGCGCATACATGAGTTCCTCGACAGCGCCGAGGGTATCTACTGGACAGCGGAAGCAGCCACGGTGGAGGAGAATCCGCCCATCAAGTTCAAGAACAACCGCTTCGCCCGAATGTACGAGACATTCACGGACATGTACGGGCGTCCGGCATACGATGGTTTCGACCCTACCCCGTTCATATCGGTATTCTTCATGCTTTTCTTTGCATTCTGCATGGGAGATGCCGGCTACGGACTGCTGCTGATTGTCATCGGACTGCTGCTCAAACGCGTGGAGAGTTTCTCCAAGTTCTCGCCGCTCGTTGTCTGCCTCGGTGCCGCCACGGCTGTCATAGGCTTCCTGTTCCACACGTTCTTCTCTATGGACATTTCACAGTGGAAGTGCCTTGAGGGCATCAGCCAGGTGTTCCTGCCGTCCAAGATCATGGGCTATGACGGCACTATGGTCCTGTCGCTCGTCGTGGGTGTCATTCACCTTTCGCTCGCGATGATTGTCAAGACCGTAATGGCTACCAAGAACAAGGGATTCCTCAATTCGCTCGGGACATGGGGCTGGACCCTGCTCATAGTGGGCGGAGTGATTGTAGGTGCGCTCGCACTTGCCGGCGTCCTCGACAAGACCGCCACAAAATGGACGGTCATCGTACTGGGCACGCTCTCCGCTCTCGGAATATTCTTCCTGAACGATATCCATCGCAATCCCCTGCTCAATATCGGCAGCGGACTGTGGGAGACATACAACACTGCAACCGGACTTCTCGGAGACGTGCTGAGTTATCTGAGGCTCTACGCCCTCGGACTGGCCGGCGGCATGCTCGGTCTGGCATTCAACGACATAGGGATGATGATAGTCGGTGACGGCTCATCCGCCCTGATGTGGATTCCCGCAGTGCTGGTATTCATCATCGGACACACATTGAACATAGCGATGGCTGCGCTCGGTGCATTCGTGCACCCCTTGAGGCTCAATTTCCTCGAGTTCTTCAAGAATTCGGGATACGAGGCCACAGGACAGCCGTTCCGTCCTTTCAGAAAATTATCAATAAACTAATAAATCATTTCAATCATGTTATCTACTATCTTGGGTTATCTCGGTCTGGGACTTGTGCTCGCACTGTCCGGCATCGGATCGGCAATAGGCACTACCGCAGCTGGCAATGCCGCTGAAGGAGCGTTGAAGAAGAAACCGGAGGCTTCCGGAAGTTACATGGTCCTCTCCGCCCTGCCTGCAACACAGGGTATCTACGGCTTTGTGGCATTCTTCATGATGCTCAGCAAGGTCGCCACCGAGGGCACAATGGTATTCGGCATCGGACTGTCCGTAGGACTTGTCTGCATGATCTCCGCTATCCGTCAGGGCCAGGTCTGCGCCAATGGTATCATCGGTATCTCCCAGGGACACAACGTGTTCACCAACACTCTGATCTACGCTGCTCTCCCTGAGTTCTACGCCATCCTCGGCCTCGTCGGCGCCCTCATGGCATAAGCCTCCGAGAAAAAACGAACAGGCGGACTTCACAACGAAGTCCGCCTGTTTCATTTGATCAACCGCCTGTTACCGACGCGGCATTCTCGCCTGTACGCGGCTGCGCAGGGTGGACGAGAGCGATAGGGGTTGGATTGAGTCTGACATGTCCAGCCACTCCTGTGCCAGTCTGTAGTCGCCTACCATATAGCAGGCAAGGGCGATATTGTACGCCAGACCGGACTTGACAGTGGCAGAGCGATTCTCATCCAGCATTTTCATCCACACATCCATTGCCTCATGCCAGTTCATCGACAGTGCCTTTTCCGTGGCATCCAGCCAACGGGAATCGAAACTGTCATAATAAACCACGCTGTAGGTCTCGTCTTTCCATTTGTTTACAAGCGACTTGGAGAGATTGTAACCCAGATACTGCGCATCCGAGGACAGCATTGAACCGTCCGCCGCCGATGCCGTCAGAGCAGCAGAGGCGGACGCTGTCCAGACCGTATCCACATGAGCCATGGAATCATACGAGCGGATATCTATACGGCACGGCATTTTGCCGTCGGAGGGCGTCCCGCATTCCGGATGCCCGAGCAAGATGACCACATCCGCACCGGTCTTCATGACCAGACTGACAAGCGAATCCTGCGAGCCATATTCAGCATTGCCGGACATCTTGTAGATGTCCACGCCTGTCTGATAACCTGAACTCCTGAAATCCGCCTCCAGCCCACGCGCCAGTCCGTCAGCCACATTGTCGCTCACGAGCGAATCCACGGCAGAGCCGTCTTCCGTCATATAGACC
>CAZKRZ010000186.1:0-3123 GCA_964555325.1 uncultured Muribaculaceae bacterium | reverse complement strand
GGACGCGCCGAGGGGCAGCCGTTTTTTGCTGTGTATAACGCGGTTACATCCCACCTGGGCAGGGTCAGGACCTTCCATACGGACGGCAGGAGGGATTATAGGACGGAGGGGCTTGATCCGGAGCGTCTGACGCTGCCTGACTATGTGCCGGACCTGCCCGAAGTACGCTCCGACTATGCCGGACATCTCGAAGCCGTGCAGGACATAGACGCGTGGCTGGGGATATTCCTCGATGATCTCAAGCAAAAGGGTTTGGCTGACAATACTATAGTATTCTTCTTCAGCGACCACGGCGGCTGTCTCCCGAGGGGCAAAGGCTATCTCTACGAGAGCGGTCTGCGCGTGCCTATGGTCGTCTATTTCCCGGAGAAATGGAAGCACCTCGCGGCAGGATATGCCGGCGAGACAGATGCTCCTGTCGGATTTGTGGACCTCGCGCCCACAGTGTTGAGCATAGCCGGGGTCCGACCTCCCGAGTACATGCAGGGGCGCGCCCTTTTCGGCAAATATGCTTCAGCCGATACCTGCAGGTATCAGTTTGCCTTTGCCGCCAACCATCTGCATCATTTCACTCCCGTGCGTGCCGTGAGCGATGGCAGGTACGAATATATCCGCAGTTATCTCCCGTACCGTCAGTTTGCATTGCGCAACTATTATCAATGGGGAATGCCTGCCAACAAGGCCTGGGACAGGATGGTGTTAGAGGGACGCTGCCCCGAAGAGGCCTGGCTGCAGCCTTTCCATGCGCATCCTGCTGAAATGCTGTTTGATACGCAGAGCGATCCGGGCGAGATACGGGACATCTCGGGAGATCCGCAGTATGCCGACAAACTGGTGGAGTTGCGCTCTGCGCTGGACAATCATATCAGCGAGACCGAAGATCTCGGATTCTTCCTCCCGGAGACCCGTGCCCGGCACAATATGTATGAATGGGTCAGGGACAGCCGTTTCCCTTTGGCGGAGTTGCATAATCTGGCATGGCTTGCCGCCCGTGCGACGGCAGGAGATGCGGCTACATTGGAGAAATACCTTGTGAGCAGCATCCCCGAAATGAGGTATTGGGCAGCCGTGGGCTATGCCGTACTGGCGAGGAATGGCGGACTGACACATTGTCCCGAGGCGCTGGTGGCTCTCCTCGATGACGAGAATGCCCATGTGGCTTGCGAGGCGGCGTATGCCCTATGCTATCTCGGGCAGGCCGACAGAGGAGTGGAGCGGCTGCTCGAGCCGCGCTGCGAGGACGAGCGCAAGATAGGCTATTCGGCTCTGGAGTGTCTGTCGCTCGATTCGGAAATGCATCCTGCCATCATGAGGCATGCGGACCGTCTGCGCGAGGCAGCGGATACTCTGCCGCGCAAGGAGAATGAGGACGCAGGGCTGATGGCGCGCGGCATCCTTGTCAATCTGCATCAGATGGATATTGATGACATGCACGGTCCGGAAGTATACGGGCAGGGACTCAAACTCAACCGCGGCAGGCGCCCGATCAAGCCCTTGCCGTAGTCTCGGTATCCGTCCGACTGCATATTATAAAAACAAGAGGCTCGTACGGGCCTCTTGTTTTGTATCAATATTTTGGGCGTGCGCCGTATGTGCCTATTTGGCGAACTGCGCCTCCATGGCCTTGAGGCGTTCGTCCGCATCCTGGCCTTTGGCTCCGAAATAGAATTTGATTTTCGGTTCTGTGCCTGACGGGCGTACCGAGACGACATCTCCTGCCTCGTTGAAGAACTGTAGGACATTGGATGACGGCAGGCCTGTCTCCTCCGGCTTGAGGTAATCTATGACCTTGCAGACCGGAGAACCGCACATTTCCTGTGGAGGAGTGCTCCTGAGATCGGCCATAATCTGCTGTATCTCCTGCGCTCCGCTGATGCCCGTGCGCACCACGGAGATTAGCGATTCCTTGCGGTAGCCGTATTCACTGTAAATCTGCTGCAGGAGTCCGTACAGGGTGAGTCCCTGCTCGGCGCACCATGCGGCGCATTCCGCGACCAGCATTGCCGCTGCCTGGGCGTCCTTGTCCCTGACAAACTCGCCTGCATTGAATCCATAACTCTCTTCCGCACCGCAAACGAATTCGCATCTGCCCTCGTTCTGTCTGACAATGTCAGCGATATATTTGAATCCGGTGAGCACATTGTATACGCGCACTCCGAACGAACGGCATATCTCGGTAATCAGCTCTGTCGTGACTATGGTCTTGACCACATACTGTTTCTCTCCGAGAGTGCCCTCCTCCCGGCGTCTCTTGAGCATGTACCAGATGAGCAGGGATGCGGTCTGGTTGCCGTTGAGCAGCACCATCCTGCCCTTGTCGTCCCTCACTGCGATACCCAGCCTGTCCGCATCCGGGTCGCTTGCCATGACCAGTTCGGCTCCGGTCTCGTCCGCTTTGGCGATAGCCATCTTCAATGCTTCGGCATTCTCGGGATTCGGTGAAATGACGGTGGGGAAATTGCCGTCGCTGACATCCTGTTCGGGGACATGGATGACATTGGTAAAGCCCTTTCTTGCAAGGATTTCCGGAATCAGTCTGACGCCGCAGCCATGCAGGGGAGTGTAGACTATCTTGAGGTCTCCGTGCTTCCTGCATGCCTCCGGGCTCAATGAGAGGGACAGCAGGTCTGCGAGATAGCGCTCGTCCATTTCCTTGCCGAGGGGCTCGATCTCTCCGCATTCGTTTTCGGGAGTGAAGCGTACCTGCGACGGGTCTGTAATCTTGGCTACCTCCTCCACGATTTCCTTGTCGGTAGGGGATGTCACCTGGCCTCCGTCGCTCCACGATACCTTGTAGCCGTTGTACTCCTTGGGGTTGTGTGACGCGGTAATCATGATACCGGCTACAGCGCCTTTGGCACGCACCGCATAACTCATCTCGGGAGTGGGGCGGATGTTGTCAAATATATATACATGAATGCCGTTGGCGGAAAGCACCTGTGCGGCAATCTTTGCAAATTCCTTGGAGTTGTTGCGCGAATCGTATGATATGCACACACTTACATCATCGCGTCCCTTGCTGTGTCTGCGTATGTAGTTAGCAAGGCCCTGGGTCGCCATGCCTACGGTGTACCTGTTCATGCGGTTGGTTCCCGGGCCCATGATGCCGCGCAGGCCTCCGGT
>CAZKRZ010000185.1:0-3133 GCA_964555325.1 uncultured Muribaculaceae bacterium | reverse complement strand
CGGCCAGTCGGCTCTCTCTTCCAGTTCGTCCAATGTCGGTGCATCCGCCAGCGGTCTGATGTACCCCTACGATCCCAACAAGATCTCCGTCAACAATACTGTCGGACAGACTATCAACGGTGACCGCAACGGCTGGGGCTCATGGAACTCCATCCCTTACAGACTCGCGTCTTACTTTGCCCGTGTATCTTACAACTACGCAGAGCGTTATATGGCAGAGGTCACGGTACGCCGCGATGCTTCGAGCCGCTTCGGCGACAACAACAAATGGGGTACATTCCCTTCCGTATCACTCGGCTGGAATATCAAGAACGAGCCTTGGATGCAGAATGTCAGCGCCATTTCCGGACTGAAACTCCGTGCTTCCTATGGTGTCAACGGTAACGATGCCATCGGTGACTTTACATACGCTGTCTATATGAACTCCGGCAACAATTATGTATTCGGTTCCGGAGCCAATGGTTCTGAGACAATCAACATCGGAGCGAAGCCTTCCGGACTTGCCAACCCCAATGTCGGTTGGGAAGAGTCGAGGCAGACTGACCTCGGTGTCGATGCCGCATTCTTCGGCAACCGTCTGACCGCGACAGTAGACTATTACAACAAGAAGACAGCCGGTATGCTCCTCGCCATGCCTGTGCCCGGTTATGCAGGAGACTCCTCTCCTATGGGTAACCTCGGTGACATGGTCAACAGGGGTATTGAGTTTGATTTCGGCTGGCGTGACGCTATCGGAGACTTCAACTATCATGTTTCCGCCAACGCCACCTACAACAAGAACGAACTTACCTATCTCGGCGACGACGCTACCGCACTCTATGGCTCCAGCCACAAGATCGGACAGCTTACACGCGGTGAGGTCGGCATGCCTTTCCCTTACTTCTACGGCTACAAGACAGCAGGTGTCTTCCAGAATCCCTCTGAAGTGGCAGCCTATGTCAATGAGGCAGGCAATCTGATCCAGCCCAATGCAACTCCCGGTGATTTTCGCTTTGAGGATATAAACGGTGACGGACAGATTACCGATGCGGACCGTACTTATCTCGGCAAGGGTATTCCCGACTGGACATTCGGTCTCAATCTCGGATTTGAGTGGAGGGGCATTGATTTCAGCATGCTCCTGCAGGGCCAGCTCGGCGCACAGGCATTCAATGTCACACGCCGTACCGACCTCTACTACATCAACCTTCCCAAGACCATCCTCAACCGCTGGACCGGCGAGGGCTCGACCAACTCCGCTCCCAAGTTTGAGTTTGTATCCGCCAACGAGAACTACCGTGTATCAGACTATTGGGTGGAGAACGCATCGTTCCTGCGTGCACGTAATGTGCAGCTCGGATACACTCTGCCTCAGAGCCTTACCAAGAAGGTATTCATCTCCCGCCTGAGGGTCTATGCCCAGGCTGAGAACCTCTTTACCCTGACCAAATACTCGGGCTGCGACCCTGAGGTCACGGGCGGTAACGGATTCGGCACAGAGCTCGGTATCGACCGCGGTGTATATCCGCAGAGCCGTACATTCTCTGTAGGTGTCAATATAACTCTCTAATAAACAGGATGATATTATGAAAAAGATTATAATTGCAACAGGCAGCGTTCTGGCTCTGCTTCTGATGTCCTCTTGTACCAAGGAGTTCGTCACGGTAAAGCACAACTCTTCTGAACCGCAGTCTGAATATTACAGAAATGAGTCCCGTATGTATGAGGGCCTCGTGGCGGCATACGACCCGCTCAAATGGTATGACTATTTCTATCAGTATACCGACTTCCAGATGATGTCTGACATAATGGCGGATGATGTTTATTGTGGCGGCAAGAATGACGGCGACCAGCCCGGACTTGTCAAGATCCATTATTATACCTCCACTCCGACCGATATTGTCGATGTCCCCTGGACCACTTCCTACTCCGGTATCAACCGCTGCTGCCATGTGCTTGAGAATGTGGATGCAGTGCCCGGAATGTCAGAAGAGACCAAGGCTCTCTACAAGGCCGAAGCGACTGTGCTGAAGGCATTCTACTATACGATTCTCTGGAAATTCTGGGGTAATGTCCCTTACTATGACGAGAATCTGACCACTCCCTATACCGCTCCCCAGCTCAAGGCTGACGAAGTGTACGAAAAGATTGTGACCCGTATCGAGGAGGCTGTCGCCATGAATGTGCTCCCTATGAAGCAGACTCCGGAGAACTACGGCCGTGTGACCAAGGCTATGGCTTACATGCTCTATGCAGAGGCGGTAATGTATCAGAAGGACCAGTCCCGTTATCCTCAGGCTCTTGCCTATATGGAGGAGATAATCAATTCCAACCAGTATAGCCTGGTCGACGACTTCGGCAGTATCTGGGATGAATCAGGCGAGTGGGGCAACGAGTCCATCTGGGAAATCAACTACATCTCTGAAGGCGGTGTCCGCGACTGGGGTGCTCCTATCGCGACAGGCGGTAATGTCTATTCACAGTTGATTGGCTGCCCTGTAGCTGTGGGCGAGTATCTTGCAGGCTGGGGATTCAGCCCTGTGACTCCCGCTGCTTGGGAGCAGTACAGTGCAGACGACACCCGCAAGGCAGGTATCTACAATCATCTCGCCGTCGTAGGCGAATTCAGCAATGGCGTCAATGGCGGACTCTGGCAGTCAACCGGTTACATGCTGCACAAGTACATGGCCCGTGTCAATTACAACCATGGCTACAAGGCATCCGACACCATGAACTACGGCAATAACAAGAGGGTTTACCGCTATTCTGAGACCCTGCTCAATGCCGCAGAACTCGCAGGTGCGGCAGGCAACAAGTATATCGACCTGCTCCGCAGCACCCGTCACAGTGATGGTACCGGCTACACTATCGACGACATTCTCGCAGAGCGTCGCAAGGAGTTCGTGGGAGAGGGCAAGCGCTACTGGGACCTTATCCGTACCGGCAAGGCTGCTGAGGTCCTCACCGCCGTCAACCGTAAGTTTGATGGCAGTTCTCCTGTCGACTGGACAGAGAACAAGAAGTATTGGCCTATCCCTCAGTCGGAAATCGACAAGACCGCCAATACCTCGCATCCTCTCACTCAGAACAACTATTAGCATGTGGATCTGTGACAGGATTACAATTAAATTGACTGTAGTATGAAAAGAATATT
>CAZKRZ010000184.1:0-3171 GCA_964555325.1 uncultured Muribaculaceae bacterium | reverse complement strand
CAATGTTTCGCATTTTGTATCTGTGTTTCAAAAAAGCAAGGGCTATCCTTTGATAAAGAATAACCCTCGCATCATTAATCATCGTCCGATATTACGCAGCCTGACGGATAGCAGCCTGAGCGGCTGCAAGACGTGCTACAGGCACGCGGAACGGCGAGCAGGACACATAGTCGAGACCGATACGGTTAAAGAACTCGATGGATGCGGGATCACCGCCGTGCTCACCACAGATACCGCACTTGAGGTCAGCCCTCTTGCTGCGGCCGCCTACGACAGCACCCTCAACGAGTTTGCCGACTGCCTTGACATCGATAGTCTGGAACGGATCGGAATCCAGAATCTTGTTGCCGAGATAGTCGCCCATGAATGTACCTACGTCGTCACGGGAGAATCCGAATGTCATCTGTGTAAGGTCGTTGGTACCGAATGAGAAGAACTCTGCAGTCCTGGCCATACGGTCAGCCGTGAGAGCGGCACGAGGGATCTCGATCATAGTACCGAAGTGATACTTGATGTTCACCTTGAGCCTCTGCTCCACCTCGACACGCACTTTCTCGCAATACACTTTCTGGAACTCCAGCTCACGTGCGGAGATTGTGACAGGAATCATGATCTCGGGCTGAGGATCCAGACCCTCCTGGATAAGCTCTGCAGCCGCTGTGAAGATAGCCCTGTACTGGGTCTCGGCGATGAGAGGATAGGTAACATGGAGACGTACTCCGCGGTGTCCCATCATAGGGTTGACCTCATGGAGGTTCTCACCACGCTTGTCTACCTCCCCGACAGAGATATGCAGTTCCTTGGCAAGCTCTTCCCTCTTCTCCTCGCTCTTGGGAACGAACTCATGGAGAGGGGGATCAAGCAGACGGAAGACTACCGGCTTGCCATCCATAATCTTGAGCGTGCTCTTGACAGCAGCCGTGATGAACGGCTCCAGCTCGAGAAGAGCAGCCTTGCGCTCCTCCTCTGTGCTGCACATAATCATCTTGCGCAGTTTGGAGAGAGGCAGCTCGCTGTTGGGACCATAGAACATGTGCTCGATACGGAAGAGACCGATGCCCTCCGCGCCGAAAGACAGAGCCTTCTGTGCATCCTCGGGAGTATCGGCATTGGTACGGATACCGAGTCTGCGGTATTTGTCGACGATGCTCATGAAGCGCACGAAGAGAGGATTCTCGCTTGCGTCCATGGTATCGATCTTGGAATCATATACATAGCCCTTGCTACCGTTGAGAGAGAGCCAGTCGCCCTCCTTGAATACACGGTCGCAGCCGTTGAATGTGAGAGTCCTGTGCTCGAAGTCGATCTTCATCGCCTCGCAGCCCACGATGCAGCACTTGCCCCAGCCACGTGCAACGAGAGCGGCGTGAGATGTCATACCGCCACGTGTGGTGAGGATACCGGAAGAAGCGCGCATACCCTCGATGTCCTCGGGAGATGTCTCCTCACGGATGAGGATGGTCTTAAGACCCTTGGCGTTGGCAGCCATAGCGTCCTCGGAAGTAAACACGATAGTACCCACAGAGCCGCCCGGTGATGCAGGCAGACCCTTTGCAACGACTGTAGCCTTCTTCTCGGAAGCAGGGTCGAGGATAGGGTGAAGTATCTCATCGAGCTGTGAAGGAGAAACCCTCATGACAGCTGTCTTCTCATCAATCATGCCCTCGTCAAGCATGTCCATAGCCATCTGGAGCGCAGCAAGACCGGTACGCTTGCCGATACGGCACTGGAGCATATAGAGGTTGCCGTCCTGGATAGTGAACTCGATATCCTGCATATCGTGGAAATGGTTCTCCAGCAGAATGCGGATGCCGTCAAGCTCCTTGTAGACCTCGGGCATGGCGGTCTCGAGAGAGTCGAGATCCTTGTTGTGTTCGGTCTTGGTAGCCTCATTGAGAGGGTTCGGGGTACGGATGCCTGCAACGACATCCTCTCCCTGGGCGTTGATAAGCCACTCGCCATAGAACTTGTTGTCTCCGGTAGCAGGGTTACGGGAGAATGCGACGCCGGTAGCGGAAGTCTCTCCCATATTGCCGAATACCATGGACTGGACATTCACTGCCGTACCCCAATCATCGGGAATTTTTTCGATTTTGCGGTATGCAATGGCACGCTTTCCGTTCCATGACTTGAAAACACCGCCAATCGAGCCCCAGAGCTGGTCCTCTGCGGTATCGGGGAAGTCTACACCGAGCACTTCCTTGACCTTGGCCTTGAACTTGACGCAAAGGTCCTTGAGTTCATCGGCTGTAATCTCTGTATCGTTCTTGTAGCCCTTGGC
The DNA here is from genome assembly GCA_964555325.1 of uncultured Muribaculaceae bacterium. Lineage (GTDB taxonomy): Bacteria > Bacteroidota > Bacteroidia > Bacteroidales > UBA932 > Cryptobacteroides. The sequence goes on along the minus strand of CAZKRZ010000184.1, from coordinate 890 downwards.
CTCCTTGAGCTCGCCCATCATACGGTCGAGCTGCTGGCGGATGCCCTGGCCGTCTTCAGGCTCGATACCCTCGGCCTTCTCCATAACGACATCACTGTACATCATGATGAGACGGCGATATGCGTCATAGACGAAACGGGGATTCTGTGTAGCCTCGATCATGCCGGGGATTGTCTCAGAGCAAAGTCCGATATTGAGGATGGTATCCATCATACCGGGCATAGAACTCCTCGCACCGGAACGGCAACTGACGAGCAGAGGGTTCTTGGCATCGCCGAACTTCTTGCCCATGATAGCCTCAGTTGCCTTGAGAGCCTCAGCGACCTCATTCTTGAGTTCTTCGTTATAACCTCCGCCGAGCTGGTAATACTCAGCGCAGCACTCTGTCGTAATGGTGAAACCTGCGGGAACAGGAAGCCCGAGACGGCTCATCTCCGCAAGGTTCGCTCCCTTTCCACCGAGGAGCTCTCGCATAGTCCCGTCGCCCTCAGCGGTCTTGCCGCCGAAACGATAGACTCTCTTTTTAGATTCGTACATATTATAATATAATTAGTGTTTCAGTAAACCCCCGGACGCTCAATTCTTGGAAAAGAAACGCCACTGGAACAGTATCAGGTAAAACGCCCCCACCGTCACGCAGCTGTCTGCGAAATTGAAAACGGGATCGAAGAACGTGATATGATGTCCGCCTATATAGGTATCAATCAGAGGGAAATAGAACATATCCACCACCTTGCCCTGCATAAACGGGAGGTGGGGCTCGAAAATCAGTCCGTAGAAAAGGCAGTCAATGATATTGCCCAAAGCCCCTGCGGCTATCAGCGTCAACCCTACAGTCACGCCTGCAGGCACCTCAGAGCCTTTCTTGAGCAATTTAGATACCCACCACC
>CAZKRZ010000183.1:0-3191 GCA_964555325.1 uncultured Muribaculaceae bacterium | reverse complement strand
TACCGCGACCTCACCCTCACAGTCAAGGGCGACTATCAGATGAACAACGGCAAGAACATCAGCTATGCGATGGAGAAAGGCCTTATCCAGACTACCGAGACCAACAACGGCTACGCTACAATAGGCTACTACGACACCAACAAATGGGCAAACGAGGATTACCTCACATGGAGCCCGACTTTCTTCGACGGCAAATTGAAATCATCCTATGTGCTCGGTGCCAGCTGGTACTACTACAGGACCGAGAACGCGACTGCTGGCGCTGAAGACTTCTTCGACGGCTCGTTCGACTACCACAATCTCGGCGCAGGTTCCAAAATCCAGAATCCTTCTTCGGGAATGGCGCAGCAGACGATGAATTCATACTATTTCAGAATGAACCACAATATTCTGAACAAGTATATGGTCGGATTCACATTCCGTGCTGACGGAGCCTCCAACTTCGGTGCCAACAACAAATTCGGATACTTCCCTTCGGCTTCATTCGCCTGGGTAGTCTCAGAGGAACCGTTCTTCGCACCGGTCAAGGACTTTATGAGGAACTTCAAGTTCCGTGCAAGTTATGGTGCCGTGGGCAATGCCTCCATTCCTAACTATAGGACCATCTCGCAGTATGCTACGGGCACTACCTATTTCAACAAGGAGGCTTCCACATACGTGCAGCTCGCCAACCTTGGAAACGCCGACCTGAAATGGGAAACTTCGAAGCAGCTCAATATCGGTCTTGATTTCAGCCTCTTCAGGGACCGTCTCGAAATCATCGCGGACTACTACAACAAGACGACGACCGACCTTCTCTTCCAGAAGCAGGTGCCTTACACCACCGGTTACTCGACATCATGGACCAACCTCGGAAAAATCCGCAACACCGGATTGGAGATTACTCTCACATCGCACAATATCGACAACCGCAACTTCCGTTGGGACACAGATTTCATCTTCTCGACCAACAAGCTTAAGGTCATCGACATCAATGGCGAGAAGATTTCCCTCGGCAATGACGCTTGGGCTATCGAAGGCGAAGAGTGGGGGTCGTTCATAGTCTATAACCGTATCGGTACATGGGGACTCGACGAAGTCGCTGAGGCAGCCAAATACGGCAAGAAACCTGGCGACATCAAATATGAGGATGTAAACAAGGACTACGTGATTGACGACAAGGACCGCAAGAACGTCGGCTCTGGCATGCCTAAGGGCGAATTCTCTATGGTCAACACCTTCAATTTCCACGGCTTTACAGCAATGGTCGACATCGGAGGCCAGTACGGCTCCAAGGTCATGAACATCACCACCGGCATGCTTGAGAACCGTCAGCTGGGTGCGAACTCCATGAGGAGCGTACTCGACGGATGGCGTCCGGAGCACCAGAACACCCTCGTCGCCGCAGTCCGTCTTCCCTCGGACGCATACTGGGGAGAGAACGAGAAGGATACACGCATGATCTACAACGGCGACTTTATCCGTATCAGGAACATAAGCCTTTCTTACGATTTCACCCACAGCCTCCTCAAGAACAACAAGTTCCTGAAAGGCCTCATGCTCGGCGTGACCGTTGAGAACGCGTATATCTTTACAGACTATCCGGGATACGATCCGGAGGTGGGAGCTTTCGGAAATGTAAACACCGGCACTGGCATTGACTTCTACTCATACCCCAAGCCTATGACCGTTTCCGGAAATCTCAAAATCACATTCTAACAGGAGGGACATTATATGAAAAAGATAAAGACAATAATAATCAGCGCAGTCTCTTTGACCTGCATGGTGGGGTGCGGCGATTTCCTCGTGGAACATCCGAAGACTTTCCTCACCCCGGACAACTACTTCACAACCGGTGAGCAAATGCAGGCTGCCATAGACGGAGTCTATCCTTATCTCGCCGACATCCTCAATGGAGATATCGAGGTGGGGACCAACAGATATGTATTCCTCGAGTATCTTGCCGGTTACAGCGATCGTCCTAGGTCGGCTTCCGGCACCTATATCGAGCAGGCGAGGTATCTTACCATTACAGAAGAAAACAATAATGTCGAAGAACTCTGGAGGACTGCATATACCGCAATCGAGAACATCAACAGTGCCATAGCCGGAATCGAGGGCAGCACTGCCGATGTCGCGGCGTCTCTCAAGAACCAGCTTCTCGGCGAAGCCTATTTCATGCGTGCATACCATTATTTCAATCTTGTACGCCTCTGGGGCCCTGTCCCGATGAAACTGACTCCGACAACCGATCTTTCAAGCGTTGAAATTGCGCTTTCAAGTGAGAGCGAGGTGTTCGCACAGATAGAGAAGGACCTTCTCCACGCTGAGGAGCTCATGGCTGACATGGCCTGGAACAACGCCAGCGGCCATGTAGGTCTCGGTGCTGTAAAATCCTTGCTATCCAAGGTGTACATCACCATGGCCGGATACCCGCTCAGCCTCGGAAAAGAGTACTATGCAAAGGCTTACGACAAGGCTGCCGAAGTTTACGACAAGGACACATACTCGCTCTACTCAAGTTATGCGGAGATGAGGGACAATGCCAATTCCAATGCCGGCGAGTGGATTCTCTGCATCCAGAGGGAAGCGGACAAGGCTGGTTCTCCTCTGCACAACTCCATGCTTCCTTATCCTGAAGTGGCTGACATCTCCAAGGTAAGTACCGCCGGCGGCGCCATGTCTCCGACACTGGAGTTCTACAACTCGTATTCCGCGGATGACCTCAGAAAGCAGGACTACGGCTACTATACAACCAAGGGGGTGTCGATTGCCGACAATTCCGAAATCACCCTTGACAGGCCTTATATCTACAAGTTCTGGGACAAGGAGTGTGCTTCCTCCGGAAAATCCGGTGTCAACTATCCGCTCATGCGCTATGCAGACGTGCTTCTCATTCTCGCGGAGGCGAAAGTGATGGCTGACGGAGGCTCGACTTCCGACACCAAGGCCATCGATGCCTGGTTCAAGGTGCGCCACCGCGCGCTTCCTGACGAGGCCAGACCGTCGAGCCTTGATTTCGACACTGTATTCAAAGAGCGCATCTGGGAGCTCTCGTTCGAGACCCAGCTCTGGTTCGACCTCCTCCGCACACGCAAGGTATATGTTCCGGCATCCGCAGCCGTCGAGGACCTTGTTGGTGCAAAAGTGGCCGGACATCTCGGCAACGCATTCGATGCGGAAGATCTGCTCTTCCCTTATCCGCTCAGAGA
>CAZKRZ010000182.1:0-3191 GCA_964555325.1 uncultured Muribaculaceae bacterium | reverse complement strand
GGCGAGAAAGCCGGAGCATGCTGCGGTGAGAAGAAAGCCGCTTGCGGCGGATGCGCCAAAGAGGCTGCACAGACTGTCGTGACAGAGTAAGCGTCCTTTTGGAAACTGATAATTGAGAGAGTCCCGTTCTTGCGGGACTCTTTTTTTTGTCCTGCGCGTTTCGTGGGTGGGGGATGCAGGCTGCCTAAATGGCTATGAAACGGATATTCCCGGTTCCGGCGGCATCAGTGGGCGAAATGAGTCTCCCGAGGTACGGCATGTCAGGCTGCATAGCCGTTTGGATAGCTGTCGGGAGTCTCTGATATTTAGCGGAATGCGAATATAAACGTTTGATAATCACAGTACATGGATAAGTTCTGATACATTTGTCCCCGGATAGAAACAAAATGTATTTGAGGCTATGAGGACAAAACATCTGATTCTCGCATTGGGCATGTTGCCGTTTGCGTGGGCTTGTGAAAAAGGCGGAGAACTGCCGCCTCCGGAGACAGTGGAGGCTTATGCCGTGGCGCATGAAGAAATCGTGCTCGGCGAGCAACTCGAAGACCCCTACTCAGTGGAGAATATCACCAAGGCAATAGCAAATCTGTACGGGACTCGTGCCGGGCGCTATGAGGTAACGGCGTCAGACCTGTATGTGCGCTTCCTGCCGGCAAATGAAGAGGAGTTTGAGGCATTGAGGCGTATGGGTGTCGAACTCATAGACCATCCTTTTGATTACCGCATTGTGGTGGACGGGGACTATTATCACGATCCGGACATTCCCGAGGGGGAGATTACATGGCAGTATGCTGTGGTGAAACCGGATTTTGCATTCCCGGAGGGGATACGCTATGAACTGCTGGACGAATGCTATATCCCGGAGGCGGGGAGAGTGACCCGTGCGGGTGACCTGTGTCTGGATTGGGATGAGATTGAGCGTGAGGCATATAGAGTGACCGGCAACGGCGATATGCTGGAGGATGGGACCCGTGCAGGGGCGGACAAAAAAGGGCCGAGCGGCTGTATTACCATTACCGATCCGGATTTCGGGGACGGCAGTCCGATAGGGGTTGCAGGAGTCAAAGTATCAGCAAACAGGTTTGTCAAATTTGCCAGCGCATATACTGACAAGGACGGGTACTATCAGATGGACAAGACTTTCTCCTCGTCTCCGAGGTATCGCATCATATTCCAGAACAAGACCGGCTTCGGCATAGGAATGAATCTGCTACTCGTCCAGGGCTCTGTTTCCACACTCGGCAAGAATCCCTCCTCGGGAGTGGATGTGAATATCGACAGCACTTCCAACCGCAAACTGTTTTGCCGTGCGGCGGTGAATAATGCTGTGTATGACTACTTTGCGCTATGCCGTGAAGACGGATGCAACCTGGCTGCCCCGCCCTCCAACCTGCGTCTGTGGCTGTTCCAGAATATGAGCACGAGCGCCACTCCCATGCTCAGGCAGGGGTCTTTGTCAGACCTGAATCTCATCAAGAAATACCTCGGTGATTATGGCAGCATCATACGCAAGTTCCTGCCGGACATTACGCTCGGGCTCAAGGGTGCCGGCAGTTATCAGGAAATCTACTCGAGGACAGTGCATGAATTGGCGCACGCATCGCATTTCATGCATGCCGGCAAGTCCTGGTGGTGTGACTTTATCGTGAATGAACTCACTTCGTTCCTGTCTTCCGACGGTACATTCTATGGAGTGGGGACCGAGAGCGGACACGGCTATTGTGAAGTGGGGGAGATGTGGGGTTACTATATGGAAAACGAGCAGATGATGTCCCGTTACAATCTCGCGACGGCATCCAAGGGACTGTCGTACTGGTTCTGCCCTCAGATATTCATGTATATGAGCGAACGGGGTGTCGGCTACAACAAAATATGCAGGGCGTTGGGGCCGGAGGTGAAAGATGTGGCTGCGCTCAAGTCCAAGTTGCTCTCGCTGTATCCGGAGCAGAAAAGCATGATAATCCAGGCATTTGAACGTTACGGAAAATGAACAGATTGTTGTCGGTGATTGCCGCCCTAACGGTATGTGCCGTGGCGGCAGAGGCTCAGAATGCCTCGATAGGTACAAATGTTATGGATTATGCAGACTTCGGTACGCTCAATGCGGAAGCCTCGCTCGGTGTGGCCCGCCATTGGTCGGTCAATGCGGCTGTGAGGTACAACCCTTTTTCCTATTCCGGCGGCAGCGGTGATATGGGGATGCAGAACAGGCAGCAGATGTATTCTGCCGGAGTGCGCTATTGGCCGTGGCATATATTTTCCGGCTGGTGGCTGGCAGCAAAGGCGCAGTACCAGGAATACAACAGGGGAGGCATTTCCTCTCCGGAGACTTCCGAGGGAGACCGCTTCGGCTCCGGATTGTCTGCCGGATATTCATATATGCTTGCCCCTCACTTCAATATAGAGATAGGTGCTGGTGTGTGGGGCGGCTATGACAGGTTCGTGAAGTATTCGTGTCCCACTTGCGGGCGGGTTATAGACCAGGGTGATAAATATTTTTTCTTGCTCAATGAAGTTCTTCTTTCTCTCGCGTATGTCTTCTGATTGTCTCCAATCGTATGTCCTGGCGTCAGTTGTGGCTCTCACGGTTATCGTGACACTGGCGTCAGGCTGTACGGTCCAAGAAGACAGGTCGGGGTGTCTATGTACATTCAAGGTAAACCTGAGCCGTGTAGATACGGAAGAGTTGCAGGCGCACGGGCATGATATGCTCCATATCGGAGTGAAAGATGCAGTGCCCGTGCCGCTGGCTTGCTTGCCGGAAGAAATGATATATGATGTGCCGCGCGGAGAGGTGAGTCTGTTTGCGGTGGCTGCTCCGGATATGTATGTGGAGGCGGACGGCTCGTTGGCGGTCGCTCCCGGAGAAGAGTTTCCGGAGGTGTACACTTATTATATGCAGGGCAATATATCATTGGTGCGGACGGATACGGTGTTTATGCACAGAAACCATTGCAATCTGCAGATAAGGTTGTTGGAGGAGGATGCGTTCAGGTCTTCGCTGGAAGTGTCGGGGACGGTGCGCGGCTATGATTCTGCCGGAGGGCTGCTCGGAGGAGAGTTCCGCGTGGATGTTTCGCCGGACGGGGACGGTTTATTTACGGTGAGTATACCTCGGAAGGCGGACGGTTCGCTGCGTATGTCATTCGACAAGGGTACGGCAGTGCAGAGAACATACGCGATAGTGGTAT
>CAZKRZ010000181.1:0-3195 GCA_964555325.1 uncultured Muribaculaceae bacterium | reverse complement strand
TCAATCCTACAACCGGCGGCACTTCCGGTGCCATCACCTGCACCAAGGACGGTGCGGCAACGGAGGTGTTCAACATCGACTTCCGCCGCAATCTGGCATACTGGAACTATTATGGTCCAAGCACATACAAGGACGGCAGTCTCTCAGCCGATTCCTATATGTATCTGTTCTGGAACAAGTACTACACCGCCACAGGAAAAACCTTGAACATGGCTTCCGTCGACCCTGTCTCCTACTGGAACAATGCCGGCGGCGACCTCGAAGCACCTCTCCTGTACATAGACCCGGCTACCAAGCAGATGAGCATCAAGCCCGGTACCTTCGTGGATGCCGACGGCAACGCAGCCTCCGGAGTCTTCTATGGCACGATGCAGTACAATGTGACGGAAGGACAGAATCCTATTACGACATCACTCGGTGAAGTACGACCTATGGCCATTTACTTCGACCCTACATTTGAATAATAATCTATAGAATGGCGGCTTGTCCCGCAGCATTGTCTGGGCGAATTATCGCAAAAAGATTGTGCCTGCAAAGCGGACAAGCCGCCATATCTGCCAATAGCCGGCAACAGCATGCGTGGCAGATAGTTTTCAAAACCATTCGCAAATGAAACAGCACATCATACTGGCATGCGCAGTCTTCGCTCTGCTGCTGCCCGGATGCAATGCCGCCGCTGCGGATAATAAGGCTCCGGCGACAGAAGCGGCCGTTGCCAGCATCATTCCCCCGGCAGGGGAGCACCCGAGGCTGTACCTGCGTGCAGACCAGGTACCTGATCTCCGCAACAGGATGGCCAGTGCCGAGGGCAAGGCTATACTCGCCAAGATAGAGAAGAACTGCATCGAGCGCACAGCCGAGGAGGAGGCAGCCGAGACGGACAGAGGATTCCGCTACTACGCCAAGATGCGCGGACTCCCCTCCCGTGCCCAACTCCAGGCTCTCGACTACCTGGTAAACGGCAATGCCGAATCCGCAAGGACCGCCATCACCACTGTGCTGGACAGCCTGCAGCGTACGCATTTCGGTACCAAGCAGGACCTGTCCCGCGCCAGCGGCATCATGATCATGACGGGCGCCATAGTATATGACTGGTGCTACGACCGCATGACGGACGCCGAGCGCCAGGATTATATCAAGGAATTCATCCGCATCGCCGGCACCATGGAATGCGGCTACCCTCCCAAGAGGAACGAGCCCATTGCAGGACACTGCTCCGAATGGATGCTGCTGCGCGACCTGCTCTCCGGTGCCATCGCCATCTATGACGAGCACCCGGACATGTACAACATGCTGCTGGAGCAGTTCGACTCCGACTACAAGGATGTGCGCAACTACATCTACGCAGGCGGCAACTATCACCAGGGAACGAGCTACATCAATGTCCGTTTCAGCAACGATATGTTCTGCCAGTGGATACTCAAACGCATGAGCGGCCAGGATTATTTCGACAGGACTCAGCAGAATGTCCTCTACGACCTCATCTATCGCCGCAGGCCCGACGGTCAGGTGCTCCCTGCCGGAGACTGCAACCACACCCGCAGGAAAGCCAACACCTACACCCTGCCGATGATGCTTGCAGGAAGTTACTACACAGACCCTTACCTCCTGCACGAGGCCCGCATGAACAGGAATGACATCGACCAGCACTGCCTGCTCTTCCAACTCCTCTGGGAGGATTGGGACACAGCGGACAAGTCGCCCAAGGACCTCCCCCTGTCCCGTTACAGCGGCACTCCGTTCGGCTGGATGACAGCCCGTACAGGCTGGGGTGACGACAGCGTCATAGCCGAGATGAAGGTCAACGAGCAGTTTGTCGGCAATCACCAGCACCTCGACGGCGGTTCGTTCCAGATCTATTACAGGGGTCCTCTCGCCCTCGACACCGGTTACTACCAGGGTGCAAGCGACGGCGGATACAACAGCCCCAACAACAAAAACTACACAAAGCGCACGATTGCGCACAACTCCCTGCTCGTCTACGACCCGAGCGAGGTATTCGAATGCTACAACTACGGCGGTGCCGGACGCACCCAGACCGCAGGAAATGACGGCGGCCAGCGTATGGTCGGCATTGGCTGGGACACCTGCCGCTCGTTCGAGCAGCTCCTGAGCGAGGAATACACTGTCGGCAAGACACTTGCCCACGGATTCGGTCCGGACCCCGTCAAGCCCGACTACAGCCTGCTCAAGGGTGACATCACCCCAGCATATTCGCGCAACAAGGTCAGCGATGTCCGCAGGAGTTTCGTATTCCTCAATCTCCACGACAAGACTGTCCCTGCCGCTCTGATCGTATTCGACAGGATCGTGTCCAAAGACCCTTCGTTCAAGAAGACCTGGCTGCTGCACAGCATCGAAGAGCCCCGTATAGACGGCAATTCGTTCTCTGTCAGCCGTACCAAGGACGGTGACATAGGCATGCTGCGCTGCGATGTGCTGTGGCCCGAGAACGCCGCTCTGGAAAAGATAGGCGGCAAGGGCAAGGAGATGTATGTCGGAGGTGTCAATTACCTCAATCCCCTGCGCCACAAGGACACCGCCCTCGAGCATGGTGTCTGGAGAGTGGAGGAGAGCCCTGCCAAGGCATCCGAGGAAAACATTTTCCTCAATGTCATGCAGGTCTGCGACAATTCCTGCACCGATCTGAGGGCCGTCCGCGCCATCGATTCCCCCAAGGCTGTAGGAGCCGTCATCGCCGACAGGGCAGTGACATTCTCCCGCAACGGGGAGCAGCTCTCGGAGACATTCTCGTTCAGTGTCCCCAAGAGCTCTGCCAAGAAACTGAATCTGCTCGTCACGGACCTCGCCGACGGCAAATGGACTGTCCGTCACAACGGCAAGGTGCTCGCTTCCGGTATCGTCCCGGATGCAGATTCGCATTCCATATACTTCAGCGGCAAAGCCGGTGAATATACACTTACAAGAGAATAGATTACTACAATGAAGATACTTCTGACCGCACTGGCATCTGTCCTGTGCACCGTACACGCCGCGGCATCGGCAACCTCCGTCCCGGAGGCTGCCGACCCGCAGGTACGGGCGGCATCCGAACTGGCGATGCGCCTGCTGCCCAGGCACGGAGACGAGATAGAGTTCGTCTCCACGACGGCAGACACCGACACCTACACAATCGAGGACGGAGGAGGCCATGTACGCATCAGCGGCAACAATGCCAACTCCATGGCCGTCGGC
>CAZKRZ010000180.1:0-3200 GCA_964555325.1 uncultured Muribaculaceae bacterium | reverse complement strand
ACGGAGGTCAAGGCGCTGGACCAGGAAAAGTATATGGGTGCGAAGCCGCTGCTCTCGCTCGATGACAGCACGGGGAGGAAGGTCAATTATTTCGAAGTCGTGTCTTTTGATGACGAATTGTTCGGCAAGGCCGGGAATGCGATAGACAAGGTCATAAGGCTCAATCCTCTCGCCCTTGACCTGCGTATAAGCAAGGTAAACGCCCTCATCAATTACGAGGGAGAGTCGCCGGACATGGCTCTGCAATCTCTCATGGCGCTGATTGACTATGATGCGACAGAGCATCCCCAGTGGACTTACGGAGGCGCCCCCGTGGACGGGGAGTATTTCCGTGGGGAGGTGCAGAATGTCTGTTACGACCTGTTCCGCATAGCGTCACCGGTGTCGATGGAAGCTTTTAGGGCGGTGGCGGACAAAATGGTCAAGTATCCCAAAGATTCCCGTTTCTTGTCAGACCTCGGAAGTTATTGGCTGACATGGAAACATGATTCCAAGACGGCTCTGAAATATTACAAGCGTGCCCTCAAACTGAATCCGGACGATTATGCCGCCGTCAAGAACTGCGTGCTGCTCGCCCGTAAGGACCGCGATCTTAAACTTGAGAAGAAATATCTGCCCCGTCTGATAGAAGTCACTCCCGATGAGTCGGAGCGCAATGCCGCCACAGTCCGTTTGGAGGCCCTCAAGAATGCAAAGTGACGGCTTCCGGATACATATCCAGGCGGCTCCGTTTTTCGGGACGCATAGCAATGGTCTCTGTGGCCGTGTCATTCGTCGTGATGATAGTGGCCATATCCGTCTGCGCCGGTTTCCGGCATGAGATACGCTCCGCTGTCTCGCAGGTGGCAGGTGATGTGCGGCTCGCGCCGCATGACATTGATTATGCGGACGGGCATGACCCCATACCTGCAAGTCCGTCATATATGCAGGAACTCCTTGCTGTCAAGGGAGTAGAGAGCATTACCCCTGTGATATACCGTGCCGGTATAGTCAAGTCCGGCGAGTCCATACATGGCGTCATGTTCAAGGGGACACCGTCAGATACGGCGTCGCTCAGAGTACGCATACCGTCCCGTCTTGCCGGGATACTGTCGCTCTCGGTGGGAGACAGGCTGCCGGCTTATTTTGTCGGGGAAAGGGTCAAGGCACGCAATTTCACCGTAGGGGAAATATATGAGCCTGTATTGGAGACGGATGACGCCTTGGTGGTGTATGCTTCCATAGAGGACATGCGCAGGCTCAACGCCTGGGAACTCGGTACGACGGCCTCTGTCCTTGAGGTGACTTTGGAGGAGGGCTACCGTTCTCCGGCCGTAATCGAAGAGAAAAGTGCGGAGTTGGGGACAGTCGCTATGCTTTCAGCGGCGGATGTGGATGAGCAGCTTGTGGCAACCTCTTCCGTGACCCGTTTCGCAAGGCTGTTTGACTGGCTTGGGCTGCTGGACGCCAATGTGGTATTCATCATTATCCTGATGACCGTAGTTGCCGGATTCAACATGATTTCCGGCCTGCTGATACTGCTTTTCCGCAACATTTCCACCATAGGCATACTCAAATCCATGGGAATGACGGACAGAGGGGTCTCTGCCGTGTTCCTGAAACTCTCCGCCGGCATCGTGTTCAAAGGAATGCTTGCCGGCAATCTGACCGCCCTTGCATTCTGCCTGGTGCAGTCTCTTACCCATATCATACGGCTCAATCCGGACAACTATTTCGTCTCCTTTGTGCCTGTGTCTGTGGATATTCCGGCTATACTGATGTCAGATGTCGCCGCATTTGCGGTGATAATGCTCCTCCTGCTCATCCCGTGCCGTTTCATAAGCCGCGTGGATCCTGCGGAGACGGTCAAGGCGGAGTAGCCTATTGCTCCTCGCGGCAGATCTGTTTGAAGATTTCGTACATCTCCATGATATTGTCCACGTAGCCTATGGTCTCCGAGACCTTGAAAGTGCCGTGCTTGATAGTGTCGGTCTTGGCAACGGTCTCACTGTCTGCGAGATGCGGCAGTACCACCTTGAGAGAGTCCCAGCTGCCGTTGTTTACTCCGAGTTCGTTGGCGTAGTTTAAGGCGTCCTTGATATGTCCCGGTCCAGCGTTATATGCCGCGAGAGTGATCTTGCGCAGTTCCTCCCTGTTGGCGGAGCGTCTGCGGAATATTCTCTGCAGGCCTTTCAAGTGGTGCACTCCGGTGCGTATATTCTCTTCCGGGTCGAGCAGATTCTCCAGTTCATAGCGGTTTGCCGTCGGCGGCGTAATCTGCATCAGACCAGCAGCCCCACGATAGGACAGCACCTCTATATGGAAATGCGATTCCTGCCATATCATGGCTGCAAGCAGCCTCCAGTCCCAGCCTATCTCTGCGGAATAATGTCGTATGAGGCTGTCGTACGGGCTTAGGTGCTCGCGTTTTTCGCCTCGTGCGAAGGCATAATGCGGATTGCCTATCTCGTCTGTGAACGCCTTGTGCATGGACTCGTAGAGTTCGCTGCTGTAATACTCCACCAGCCATCTGTCCATGATGGGGACTATGTCCTTGAGTCGTGGGGATACAATCCATAGCGCGAGGCTGTCCACGGCTGCGGTAGTTGCCAGCGAATCGGGCAACTGCCTGTCCGACAGGCTCTCTACCACAATGTCATAGACACCGGATGCAAGAGAGTCTATGCAGTTTTCTCCCCGTCCTGCCACCATGATTTCCATGGTGCAGCCATGGTCCTCGGCAAAGCGGTGGAGCAGTTCATAATTGTAGCCTGCCACATAGCCGTCCGTGTTGGCAATGCGTCGGCTGACATTCAGTACGCAGGTGAGATGATCCGGCATCTGAGGTTCCTCATGATGCCATTCGAGCCTCCAAAGGGCAATGGCGGTGACGGTTGCTGCCGTCACCAAGATGATAAGTGTCTTGTATGCTGTCCTCATAAAATCAATCCGGTCGCATAACCCCTGATCCTCCCTGACGTGAGGATTCGTTGGACTTACCAGTGCCTGATTGTGTGTAGAACGGCCAGAATATGCCGAACTTGATGGACCTTTGTGGACGTATATAATGGTGGGCGGTGAAATAGTCCGCATGATCCAGCGGCCATCCCATGCCTACATTCTCCCATTTGACGAATATGCTTGCCCTCTTCCATTGCATGTTGACGAATGCGTCGAAGACAGGTGCGTTGCCGTATTCCTGCTGCTTCTGGTTGTAGAAC
>CAZKRZ010000179.1:0-3237 GCA_964555325.1 uncultured Muribaculaceae bacterium | reverse complement strand
AGACGCACGACATGGCTGCCTATAAAGCCTGCGCCGCCCGTAATCACTATACTGCGCTTCATAAGCGGTCCTCCGATTGTATGTTGGATATACATTTCTTCAAAGAATCCGTCCAATAAGGGACATCCACCCCAAAGACTGTCTTGATCTTGGTCTTGTCCAAGACCGAATATGCCGGGCGCCTCACAGGACTCGGGAACTCGCTGCTATGGCAAGGCCTTATGTCACAGGCTGTAGTACCATTGTACTGCGCTATCATCTTGGTAAAATCGTACCAACTGCAGACCCCCTCGTTGCTGTAATGGTAGACTCCTGTCTGACTGCCGTCAAACTTGGCGAGGACAAGCATTATCGCCCTCGCAAGGTCCAAAGCATAAGTCGGAGTACCCACCTGGTCAAATACCACTTTCAACTCAGGCTTGGTCGCCGTAAGATGCATCATGGTCTTGCAGAAGTTCTTGCCGAACTCACTGTAGAGCCACGCCGTGCGTATGATGACATACTTGCAGCCCGTAGCCTCAATCCTCTGCTCGCCATGGAGTTTTGTCAAGCCGTAGACCCCGGTCGGAGTCCCTTCCTGGTCCTCTTTGCAAGGTGTATTGTACGGCTCTGCCCCAAAAACATAGTCCGTGGAGATGTGCACCAGCAAACCGCCTGCTTCTTTCATTGCTTTAGCAAGGTTTTCCGGCGCCGTGGCATTGAGCCTCTCAACTATATCGTATTTCTCCGGATCTTCCGCCCCATCCACATTCGTCCATGCGGCGCAATTGACGATAGCCTCTATCCGGTTCTCTTTTACAATCCGTCTTACCGCTTCAATGTCTGTAATATCCAGACGGGTTGTCTCAACCCCCTCTACCTCAGTCACATCCGCAAAGATATAATTATCTCTGCTCTCTCTTGCAAGGATACGCATCTCATTGCCCAACTGGCCATTAGCTCCAGTTACAAGAATATTCCTACTCATCCCAGATTAGATTTCCCGGTCTGTTTCACTTCGTCAATCACTCTCAGCAGATACTGGCCATACTGGTTCTTGAGCATCGGCTGGGCAAGTTCCCTCATGCGAGCCTCCGTTATCCATCCTTGCCTGTATGCTATGCCCTCGAGGCAAGCGACTTTGAGTCCCTGCCTCTTTTCCAGCACTTCGATATAGGTCGAGGCCTCCGAAAGAGAATCATGCGTGCCCGTATCGAGCCACGCAAATCCGCGTCCGAGCGTCTGGACTTTCAACTCCCCGTCTGCGAGAAACTGCTGGTTGACTGTCGTTATTTCATATTCCCCCCTCGCCGAGGGCTTGATATTCTTGGCGACCTCAACGACTTTGTTAGGATAGAAATACAGTCCCACAACCGCATAGTTGCTCTTAGGCTTTTTAGGTTTCTCTTCAATCGAGATGCAGTTGCCCTCTCTGTCAAACTCCGCAACTCCATACCTTTCCGGATCGTTGACCCAATAGCCGAATACCGTCGCTTTCCTGTCTTCTTCCGCTGTACGCACAGCCTCTTTCAGCATTTTCGTAAAGCCTGCACCCTGGAATATATTGTCGCCCAGCACCAGGCAGACGCTGTCGTCACCTATAAACTCTTCTCCTATTGTGAATGCCTGGGCAAGGCCGTCCGGAGAGGGCTGTTCGGCGTATGTAAAGTTCACTCCGTAATCAGAGCCGTCTCCAAGGAGCCTTTTGAAGCCGGGCAGATCGTACGGCGTCGAGATTATGAGAATATCTCTAATGCCTGCCAACATCAATACCGATATAGGATAATACACCATCGGCTTGTCATAAATCGGCATCAGTTGCTTTGAAATGCCTTTGGTGATAGGATACAGCCTTGTACCGCTGCCACCGGCGAGAACAATTCCTTTCATTATGTGGAGTGTCAGTTTTCGTCGTACAGATTTTCGTTATAATCAAAAAGCCATTCCGCGTCTTTGAGTCTCGGATGTTTGCGGTCCTTTTCCGAAAGGATAAGTTTTTCAGTGGGGACTTTCCAGTCTATGGCAAGGTCGGGATCGTCCCATGCGATAGCCCCCTCGTGCTGAGGTGCATAGAAACTGTCGCACTTGTACTGGAACACCGCTTCATCGCTCAACACCACGAATCCATGTGCAAAGCCCCTGGGAATGAAGAGTTGACGATGATTCTCTTCCGTGAGTTCTACCGCAACATGCTTACCGAAAGTCGGAGAACCGCGACGTATATCGACAGCGACATCAAGGACAGCCCCCTTGACAACACGCACCAATTTGCTCTGGGCATAAGGAGGTTTCTGGAAATGCAGCCCTCTCAACACCCCATAGCAGGACTTGCTCTCATTGTCCTGGACAAATCTGATTTCCCTGACCTGCGTAGCAAAGTCCCTCTCCGAAAAAGACTCAAAGAAATATCCTCTGTGATCTCCGAACACTTTCGGCTCAATCACCACCACGCCCTCTATCTCTGTCTTGATTATCTGCATATATTTGATTGTTTTATTCTATCTACTTCATCGTTCTATCATCCGATGCAATTTACGAAACGGCAAGGCCATCGTCTCTCTACTTCCCATCCTCCAATTTTTCGACGAACGGCTTGATACCGCTGCTGTGCTCGCGGGT
Source organism: uncultured Muribaculaceae bacterium (assembly GCA_964555325.1). Classification (GTDB taxonomy): domain Bacteria; phylum Bacteroidota; class Bacteroidia; order Bacteroidales; family UBA932; genus Cryptobacteroides. The sequence goes on along the minus strand of CAZKRZ010000179.1, from coordinate 639 downwards.
GGTGACGAGTATACCGTCCTTGGAGGCTGTCACTATCACATCCTTAAGCCCCATACAGAGGATCGGTATGCCGAGTTCGTTGATGACGCTGACATTCTCGCATGCCTCCCCGAGCAACGCATTGCCTATCAAGACCGATGCGCCGTCACCAGCATTTCCGCATTCTACCGGAGCATCACCGGCCGTCGCCTCTGCATCGGCAATCGCGTCAGTCAGACTGTCCCATGTGCCTATATCCATCCAGCGTCCTTTGAAACGCATGACACTGATGTCGGGCTCATGCTCCACCACCGCATAATCGAAACTGATTTTCCGAAGCGTGCCGTATTTGGCGAACAAATCGTCATAGGAGTCAAAATCCATCAGTTCATGCGCCCTGTTCAGAACATATCCGAGCCTATAGGCAAATACTCCGCCGTTCCACAACGCCCCCTGCCCTATATACTGCGTCGCCAATGCTGCGGACGGCTTTTCCTTGAACATACTGACCCTGCTGACATGCTCTCTCGTTTCCGGAATGATATAGCCGTATTTCTCGCTCGGGCTGTCGGGCTCCATACCCATCAGCACTAAGTTGGAAGCACCGTCCGAGGCCGCTATATCCGCGAGAGAGCGGAGCGCCTCGAAATACCGCTCGTC
>CAZKRZ010000178.1:0-3239 GCA_964555325.1 uncultured Muribaculaceae bacterium | reverse complement strand
TTCCAGTACGAGCTGCGTGATGCCGTAGCGGTCACGCAGGTATACGAATGTCATGCTGCCGAGGTTGCGTACTTTCTGCACCCATCCGGCGAGGGTCACTCTCTTTCCTACATCGGAGATGCGCAGCTCTCCGCAAGTATTGGTTCTATACATAGAATATTCGCTTTAGTCAGGCAAATTTAGTTAAAAATAGCATAGGTTATCCATTGACTTTCCTAATGATGTCCTGTTGTCAGGCATTCTGCACTCCGTCAGGCTCGCCGCCCTGGAGCAGTCTGGCTCCGAGATTGCGGGCGATGTCGAGGAATGCGGAACTGTCAGGCCCCGTTCCAAGCGCAGCCGGCTCTCCGTCATCTCCGCTCTCGCGTATCCCCTGCACGAGGGGAATCTGTCCGAGCAGTTCGATGCCGAGTTCTTCGGCCATTCGGGCACCGCCGTCCTTTCCGAATATATAATAGCGGTTGTCGGGCAATTCTTTAGGTGTAAACCATGCCATATTCTCAATGAGCCCGAATATCGGTTTGCGTATGCTCTCGTTGCGGAACATATCCACACCCTTGGCGACATCCGCGAGCGCGACTGCCTGCGGAGTCGTGACAATGACCGCACCTTCCATCGGAATGTCATGCACGAGGCTGATATGTATGTCACCTGTTCCCGGCGGCATATCTATCAGCAGCACGTCGAGTTCTCCCCATTCTACCTGCAACACCATCTGTTTGAGAGCGTTGCAGGCCATCGGACCTCTCCATATCAGAGCCTGTCCCTTTTCTGCGAAATATCCGATGCTCATCCATTTGACACCGTATTTCTCTATGGGCTGTATCCAGTCCTTGCCGTCCTCCTGGCGCAGGTCGGGTGTCATGCCCTCGGTGGCTGTCATTGTCGGGACGGACGGGCCGTATACGTCGGCGTCCGCGAGTCCTACTTTGTAGCCGAGCCTTGCGAGCGCGACAGCGAGATTGACCGAGACGGTGGATTTGCCGACTCCTCCCTTGCCGGAAGCGATACCTATTATATGTTTGACATTGGCGAGCATGCTGTCGTCAAGTTCCTGTACGCTGCGCTTCTTGGCGGGTGCCGGGTCCTCGACCACGCTGTCTACCTCCACCTCTGCATCGCTGCCTGCAGCCCTGATAAGGGATGCCCTTGTACTGCCGATGAGGTATTCGGCAAGCGGATCACGCCTTTTGGGGAAACGCAGGGTCACTTTGATACCGTTGCCCTCCGCAGTGACATCCTTGACCATGCCGAGCTCGACTATAGAGCGGTCGTTCATGGCCGGGTGGGTCACTCCTCCCAATACTTCCAATATTTCTTCTTTTGTCATAGACATTGTTGTGGTTTTATCATTTTGGGTCTGTGCTTGTCAGGGCGCGCAATCAGAACAGAGACGGCTCCAGTTCCTTGGGGTGGAAACTGCGCCTGTGCCATGGAGTGTATCCGTATTTCTTGATTGCGGTTATGTGCTCGGCCGTAGGGTATCCCATATTGCGTTCCCAGCCGTATTGCGGAAACTCCTCGGCGAGCCTTGTCATGAATTCGTCCCTATGTGTCTTTGCGAGTACCGACGCGGCGGCTATGGATGCGTATGTGGCATCTCCGTGCACTACAATATTATATGGTATATTGTCGTAGGGACGCCATCTGTTGCCGTCGATGAGCAGGTGCTGCGGTCTTACCGACAGCCTGGCCACGGCTCTCTGCATGCCGGCTACCGACGCCCACAGGATATTGAGATTGTCTATATCCTCCACGCTCACCTCTTCGACCGCCCATGCCATAGCCTCTCTTTCAATGACTGCCCTCAACTCGTTTCTCGCGGAGACGGACATCTTCTTGGAATCATTCAGCAGGGGATGTCTGAATCCCGGCGGCAATATGACCGCGGCGGCAAAGACAGGACCGGCGAGCGGCCCTCTTCCGGCCTCGTCGCACCCGGCCTCTATCACTCCCTCCTGCATGTATTCCAGCAGATGTATATCCCGTTTCATGACAGGACAAAGTTAGTAAGAAGCCGGCTATTTTTAAACAGGTTCTAAATGTCGCCGAGCTGTTTTTCCTGCATGCGGATGATTTTGTCTTTGGAGGCGAGGTCACTCTTCTGTGCTGCGATAAGGGATTCGCGGTCTTCGAGTTTCTCTTCCAGTACCCGAATGCGTGCTTCGCTCTCTGCGAGCATTCTGCGGAGTTTCTCGGTCTCGTCTGTCTGGGCACCGCCTCCTATGAGTTCCTCCACCGTCACACCCAGAGCCTGCGCTATCAGGACGAGACGAGAATACGAGAGTTTGCGCTTGCCGCCTGCCATATACGAGTATGTACGCAAGGAGACGCCTATCCTGTCGGCGACTTCCTGCTGCGTCAGATGCCTTTCCGTTCGCAGTTGGCGTATCCTCTCTCTCAAAGCCTCGTTGTCCATAGCGGTCATTTTTCGGGTGATAAAAATACAATATGACCGTAAATGAAAACGCGCACTAAATATTCGTATATAGAACAAAGAATGCCAAACGGGTGCAAAAACTTTAATTTCTATAAAAAACGCGCAAAACTTTTTTTAACCCGTTCCAAATGTGCCGGATGATGTTACATTTGCCGTCGGATATATACGCACATTCTGTTCTATTCCGATACCGGAATGCTGCCGGATTCTGTGCTGACACACTGTATAATGGACGATATTATGGAGACAGGTATTGAAATGAAACGGCTCTTGGATGCCGTCTGCAATGACGGGCGCATTGCCCGTATGACATTCTCCCGCGTATGCGGGATGCTCGGCCTGGACAGGGCAGGCATGGACGATATGCTCATGCGCGAACTCGGTACGGACGGAGAAGGGCTGCTGTGGTACTGGCGCGAATAAATGTTCAAGTTTGTATGTCGTTTCGTTTGCTCGGTTGTGATATTTTATTAGATTTGTAAGTACACACAACTACCACTAACACTAGAACGAAATGAAAGAATACTCGACACAAGACATCCGCAACGTGGTCCTTGTCGGCGCTACCAAGTCTGGCAAGACCACGTTGGCTGAAGCTATGCTCTACGAGGGCAAGGTTATTGACCGCAGAGGCTCCGTAGAGGACAAAAACACAGTCTCCGACAATGACGAGTTGGAGAAACTCAACCAAAGATCCATCTATGCCACATCGCTGTATGCGGAGTTTATGGGCAAGAAGGTCAATATCATCGACGCTCCCGGGGCGGATGATTTCATCGGAGGGGCAGTCGCGGCATTC
>CAZKRZ010000177.1:0-3267 GCA_964555325.1 uncultured Muribaculaceae bacterium | reverse complement strand
ATGGTCGGAGGCGGCAAGACGCAGATTGCCTCCAGTATAGGATACCTCGACCAGCAGGGCCTGATACACGGCAACACCTACAACCGCTACACGGGGAGAATCAAGATAGACCACCACATCAGCGACAAGCTGAAATGGGGAGCAACCGTCAATTTCGGACGCACCATTTCCCAGGGAGCGGTGACCTCCGGAGGAGGTTCGCTCGGGTACAGCGGTATGGTACAGTACATATATCTGGAACGCCCTATCGAGAAATACACTTCCGATGAAGAAGAATACACTTCCGGAGTATTCGGTCTGAAGAGCCTCATGGATGACGAGACCTACAGGCGCACCGTCTACGACAAGCTCACAGCCAACACTTATTTTTCATGGAAGATAGCCAAAGGCATGAGTTTCAGGGCAAACGCTTCGGGAGGCACATCCGCCTCCAGCCTGATGGAATATTACTCCTCGAGGAGCAAGTGGGGCTACTCATGGAACGGCCGTGCCAACAATACCAATGTCAGCACATATAATTATAATGTCTCCGCCCAGCTCAACTACAAGGCCGACCTGGGGCACGGGCACCATCTCGACGCAATGCTCGGCGGCGAAATGACCTACTACAACAACAGCAGCATTTCCATAAAGGGATATGACTTCTCCGACGAGAGTACCGGAGCGTTCAACATAGGCAAGGCAGGCATCATAGAGGCTCCCGACATGGGCATAAGCGACAATTCCAAGATGTCCATGTTTGCACGCGTCAACTACAACTGGCGCAGCCGCTACTACCTCACCTTGAATATGCGTGCGGACGGCTCCTCCAAGTTTTACGCCGGCAACCGCGTGGGTTGGTTCCCGTCAGGCTCTTTCGCATGGAGAATCAACGAGGAGCCCTGGATGAAGAGTGCCGAAAAATGGCTTGACAACCTCAAACTGCGCCTCAGCGTCGGAGCATCCGGCAACGACCGCATCTCCAACTATGCGGCACTCGCGACCCTCGGCACCAACTACTACGCCTCCTCCGGAAATGAGATCATGGGAATGGCACCCACCGCATCCGCCAATCCCGAACTCAAATGGGAGACCACCTACCAATACAACGCAGGTATAGACCTGTCCATACTCAAGGAACGCATCAACCTGACTGCAGATGTCTATTACAAGGATACCCGTGACATGCTCTACAGGGCCACTCTCTCCGCACAGTCCGGATACACCACCCAATGGCAGAATCTCGGAAGGGTCGAGAACAAGGGTATCGAAATCGCCGTCAACACCCACAACATCGAGAAAAGGAATTTCTCATGGAGCACGTCATTCACATTCGACATGTCGCGCAACAAGGTGCTGGACATAGGCGGCATAGAGTATACTACAGTCAATATCGGCAACGGACAGCTCTCCAGCGACATTTCCCGTATCGTTGTCGGACAGCCGATAGGCATAGGCTGGGGCTATATATGGGACGGCAACTACCAGCTGGACGACTTCATCATCACCAAGGGCGGACGCCAGTACCCGTCAGACGCCGTAACATCTGCCAACTATGACACATTCACCTACACGCTCAAGGATGATGTCGTATCCATAGCCGGCAAGAATGTCATGCCCGGAGACCGCAAGTACAAGGACATCTACGGCGATGATAATGTCATCACCACGGAAGACCGTACCAAGATTAGCGACTCCAACCCGGACTGGTCTGCAGGTTTGGGCAACTCATTCACTATAGGCAACTTCGATGTCAATGTATTCTTTGAGGGCACATACGGCAGGAGCATTCTCAACGAATTCAAACTCCGCTCGGAGTCCGGAGAGAGCGGCGGCACGATGTACAACAACCTCACGCAGAAGGCATGGGACAACAGATGGACTCCGGAGAACGGCTCGAATACCTATTCGCGGCTCAGGAACCAGACCAACACCTACTGCTCCAGTTATTATGTCGAAGACGGATCGTACCTGAGGCTCAAGACCCTCGCTGTGGGATACACTCTCGGAGCGAAAGCCCTATACAAAATCAAGTTGCGCTCACTGCGTATCGGATTCAACATCGACAATCTCTGGTGCCTCACCGGATACAGCGGAATGGATCCAGACGTGAGTTCGTCCAACTCCCTCTTTACCGGATTTGACAGGATGTCATACCCCAAGGCCAGGACTTACAGCCTCAATTTAAACATCGGATTCTAATGAAACGGAACATGAACAAGATAGCGAAAACGATTGTCTGTACGGCATTTGCGGCTTTGTCTGCCGTCTCATGCGAACATGCAGGCTTTCTGGAAAGGGCGCCGTATTCCACGACTGCCCCGGAGAATTTCTACAGCAACGAATCCCAGATGCGCATGGCTCTGATAGGGTGCTACGAGACAGTCAACACCCACAAGATACCAGGCGCATCCTATTGCCAGAGAGGCTCTTACGCCCAGGGATTGCTATATCTGATGAATGCCCCGTCTGACGACGTCGTAGGCACGGCATCCTCCGACGGAGAGGGCGTAGAGATGGAGAAAGGCACTTTCGACGAGTCTTCGCGCTGTATACGCGACTTCTGGAAAGTGTTCTACACCGGCATCAACCGCTGCAACATCATCCTCGCATATATCGACGGCATAAATGCAGACGAGGGCAAGAAGATGCAATTCAAGGCCGAGGCGAAATTCATGAGGGCATTCTTTTACTATCACCTCGCCTGGAATTTCGGAGGCGTGCCCATCGTGACCGACTATGCCTCCAAGGGTGACGAAGCCAGGTCTTCTCTCAAAGACTGCTACGAACTGATATTGTCCGACCTGGACTTCGCCGTAGAAAACCTCTCCACCGCCGAAGGTCTGATACCGGGCGTATCCGTCAACAGATACACCGCACAGGCATACATTGGCAGGATATGCAACTATCTCGCGGCATGCAGGCGATATGGGACGGGCAGCGCGCTGGTCGCAGAGCAGCCTCTCAACGACTTCTCATTCGTCGATGCAGATGCGATGACCAGTAAAGCGAAAGAAGCCCTCGAGGACGTGGTGACCAACTCGGCATTTGCACTCCACCCCGACTATCGCCATAACTTCCTGGAATACAACAAGGCAGAGCAGCGCACGGAGTGCATGTTCCTCGCAGAACTCGCAGTGTCCGGAACGGAGGGCTATTGGCCCAACTCATTCTACTTCCCTGTGCCCTGCTCCAACGGCAGCGTATACCCGAGCGCATACGGCGGACGTCACATGCCCACATACCGTGGATTCTACATGTACCACCCCTCTGACATGCGCAGGGACT
>CAZKRZ010000176.1:0-3316 GCA_964555325.1 uncultured Muribaculaceae bacterium | reverse complement strand
GTCGTATCTTCGGACAAGGTAGTACATCCTGTCTCGGTAAGATACGCATGGGCTAACAATCCGGTATGCAACCTCTACAACGGATGCCTGTTGCCGGCGTCACCGTTCAGGACTGATTCCTGGAGCAGATAGAAAATCAGGCGCAAAGAGCAATTCGCCTGATAACACAACAGATAGACACTGGGATTATTCTTGCGTATATATTATAGTGCAGCGGTGTATCATGCCCCTGTCCTGGATGTATCGCAAGAGTTCCCAGTGAAATCTAAATACAAATATTCCGACATCGTATACTCCGATATACCTGTCGTATTTGCAGTCTACCGTGAGTGTCGGAGTTCCATTCGCCAATGAGTACTCCGCGCCGTCGTACGCTATTGCGTATTTAAGTTCGTTGCGCAATGCAGACTTCCTGTTGCCGGTAATTGCATTTAACGGGAAGTCGATGACAACATTGCCACCTTTTGAATCGGCGATTTGTGATTTTATCACCTCGGAACGCATAAAATCCGACGAGCGGTGATGTACAGAACCTTTTTTGGAAAACATCATTGCGGCGCATTGGTACGACGCCTCCGGCGATAATGGCCAACCGAATGCAACCGCAGCGCAATGCATAGTATAGATTGAGCAGCATTCGTATAGATTGAGTTTCTCTCCGCGCGAGAGTTTCTCCGCCGACTTTGTCTGCCCATAGAATACATAATAGACCCCATTGGCAAAGACAATGGCAAATGCCGTCAGGATGATTATAGCGAGTGTTTTTAACGGTTTCTTCATATTCCGGACCAAATCTTATGCAAGATACCTCCTTTTGGCATAACCTCCAAGATTAGTTGCCGCTATCCCACCGCCTCCCGCGCATTTTTAAAATATCATCTATGCGAATGCGCCCGGAGTCGTTCAAAACATCTGCTCCCTCAACCATTCGCCCATGAAACGGTCATAGATTATGTATCCCTCAGCGGTCTGATATACCAATTCGTTGCCAATCAGTTTTTTCAACGCTACGCTGACACTGCTCGCGGCATGAAGCCGATACTTGCTGATGAAGTCCCCTGCCAACGCTTCCTTGACACAACCCTCCTTGGCAATGGCTTTCAGCAAACGCACATGGCCGGCAGAATATGCTTTCAACAGCCCCTCATACGAATAACTCTGTTCGGCAACAATCTGCTCCACTGCATACGACACCAGGTCCATCTCTACATCTCTGTTATAACCATACAAACGATTAAGCACATTCTGTATGTACCAGGTATGCCCGTTGAATTTATCATAGACCTTATCAAAGACTTCACGAGGGAGTTGCAATTCGTTAGCGGCAAAATGCCCCATCGCAAAATCAGCATACTCGTCACGGTTGATTGGTCCTATATCAAGCAACTGCGTGCTCTGATAAAACGGCCTTTTGGATGATGCGAACATTTCCTGCATGACATGCTGCTTGCTTCCGGCAAAAATAAAGTTCACATTTGGCAGGAACTGAATATATGAACGCAGCAGGGCCTCCACACCTCTTTCCGCATATTCGGCAATCTGTTGAAACTCGTCAATGGCAATATAGCACCGCTTTTCCGACGAGCCCAGATAATCGAAAATCTCTTTGAGCGTACATTCCTCCTCTGCCGGAGAAACATCCACCGTCACTTTGGGAGCACCCGTCATCTCATCAAAAGTGAACACAGGACGGCAACTGCGGATGAACTGTGAAATACGGCTTAACGCCTTCTGAGGCACCGAATCCAACTGTCCCAATACCGTATTTGCAAACAAACGCACAAAATCACCCAAAGACTGAGTGGGATATATATCCATGTAGAGCGTGACAATGTCCGGGTTCTGAACCTTGAGCCCATAAAAGGCATGGCGAATCAACCCTGTTTTACCCATACGGCGCGGTGCAATCAACGTCACATTCCGTCCATTGCCAAGGGCATCAAGAATGGCAGCGGTTTCCGCTTTACGGTCGCAGAAGAATTCAGGACTATGATATCCTGCAATCAAGAATGGATTATGGGGCTTCATTACATTTCTCCTTTTGCCGTTACATAATTATCGTTACATAATTATCGTAACGCAAATTTAGTAATAGAATTTGAAACAAACAACACCAGCCCCTGTCTTTGCCCGGAGACGCCTACGCCCTCAAAGCCCTTGAGCATCAAAGAATAGCGTTAAACAATGGCGTGGATGTAAATGGATCTCGGATGCTCGCCGAGGACATCGTGAGTGACGTTGCAGATCCAGAGTTCGTAGCTGCCGGCAACCATCTCGTTTTCGGCAAGCGTGTGGTTAGGGACATCGGCATACCAGCCGGCCTTGTAATCGTTGTCAAGTCTGAAAAATCGAATTGTCTTAATCATAATTGCGTAATTTTTACATAATCATACAAGACGTTATTTTAATATGCAAATTTGTGTAACATTTACGCATTTTCTTGTTAAATACCGCCCAATCATCTATCTTTGCCCTGCAGTAACATTCAGGAAGATATGGCAAAAAAAGGACAGTATACCTACGAGTATCCCCATCCGGCATTGACAGCCGACTGCGTTGTCTTCGGCTATGGCGGAAAGGAGCTGAAAGTTCTTCTTATCAGGCGCGGTGCCGAAAAGGAAGCCAGCACGACGGCATATGCGGGCGAATGGGCGTTGCCCGGAGGCTTCCTCGACGTCGAGAAGGACAAGACCGTTGCGCATACGGCGTCAAGGGAATTGAAAGAAGAGACCGGTCTGAAATTGTCCGTCAATGACTTCAAGGAAGTCGGCACTTTCAGCGACATCAAGCGCGATCCCCGTGAACGGGTCATCACCATTGCGCATTATGCCCTGGTCAAACTCTCGGAGGTACAGGCCGATACGGATGCAGACAAGGCCGAATGGTTCAGTTGGGGCGACATCCCGCATCTGGCTTTCGACCACGACAAGATTCTCCGCGTGGCATTCTCCCGCCTCAAGCAGAACATTCATTTCGAGCCGGTTGGCTTCGAGCTGCTCCCGGAGGTGTTCACTCTCCCCCAGCTCCAGAATCTGTACGAATCCATTCTGGAAGTCAAGTTTGACCGCCGCAACTTCGCCAACAAGATGAAGCATTTCGAGATTCTCTCGGCAGTGGACGACGGCACTCCGCGCAAGGGAACAAGGACACCGCTGAAGTACCGCTTCGACAAAGACAACTACGACAGGCTCAAGAGGAACGGCTTTCAGCTGGAATTCTGATTGCCTGCAATAGCAGGACGCCGCTCACAACAATGTGGGCGGTTTTGTTTTACAATATAAAAATCCTTCCCGGACAGGAGTCACTAAGTCTCTTT
>CAZKRZ010000175.1:0-3354 GCA_964555325.1 uncultured Muribaculaceae bacterium | reverse complement strand
ACCGTTGGTGAATACCGGATCGAGCCTGACCGAGGTGTCGAAATCCTGCTGCGCTCCCCTGATGTCTCCGAGATTGTACTTCGCTATCCCCCTGAAAAAGAATGTCCAGTAATCTGTCGTGTCCAGACGTGCGAGAATATTGAAATTCTCTATCGCGGAAGCGTATTTGCCGTCGGCGAGGGCATTGCGCCCCCGGAAATAGAACACATCCTTGTCATACTGCGCCGACATCGTCCACACAGCGGCGAACAATGTCAGCATAATGGTAGCAAGGCGTCGTCCTTTCATTTCCGAATGTGCTCCTAAATTGCTAATTTTGTCAGATTCGTACAAAGATAAACATAAATCAAGCCGAAAAGGTGAAACGGCACAAAAAAATATTCCTACTGTCTGTTCTGATGGCAGCATTCTGTCTCCCGGACGTCTCCGGGCAGTCCGTATTCAACAGAATGAAATGCATCAACGCAGCCAAATCCCTCACAACGGAAGAGGGGCTGCGGCAGGAGGTGGAATATCTCAGCGGAAGTCTCTGCGAGGGCAGGGCAAGCGCAAGCCGGGGCGGCACCGAGACCGCAATGCACATCTGCCACCTTTTCAACACCTACGGTCTCTCCCCTCTGTCTCCGGAGGGCTCATATTCAAATACATTCGTGCACGACGGCAAGGTCTGCCGCAACATCATGGGCATGGTACAAGGCTCAACGGACATGGGCCGGGACAAGTACATTCTCGTAATGGCGCATTATGACGGGCTCGGACGCATGGGAGATAAACTCTACCCCGGAGCCGACAGCAACGCATCCGGAGTGGCTGCAATGCTGAGCCTCGCCAAGATGTTCAGCGCAGCGACAGCCGCACGCGGCGGATATATAGAGAAGAGCATCATTTTCGTTGGAATAGACGCCAAACAGCTCAACATGGCAGGCTCTAAAGCGCTGTGGGAGATGTTCAAGGCAGGCTTGGTCAAGGACCCGTTCACCGGCAAGACAATACGGCCGTCAGACCTCGCCGTTGTCGTGAATCTCGACATTCTCGGGAGTTCAGCATCTCCGCTCAAGTCGGGGAGGCGCGACTACCTCATAATGCTCGGAGGCTCGGATTTCATGAAACAGCAGCTGACCGGAGTGAACAACTATTCGGACACGAGGCTGGATATAGGCCTCAACTACTATGGCAGCAAGTCATTCACAGACCTGTTCCTCAACAGGGTGTCGGACCAGAGGCCGTTCCTGCGCGGAGGCGTGCGGAGCGTCATGTTCACATCCGGCATCACCATGGACACAAACAAAGAAACGGATACCCCCGAACATATAGACTGGTCCATACTCAAGAGGCGCACCCTGCTGGTGTACCACTGGATAGACCGCATGACATTTTTATTATAGGATAGAAAAGACACATACACAGAGATGAAGCAATTTTGGAAAGTGATGGTGAAGTACATGTCACCATACATGAAATACCTCACAGGTTCGGTATTCTTCAATATCCTGTCGGCAATACTCAATGTATTCTCGTTCTCCCTGCTGATACCCATCATGCAGATAGTCTTCCAGACGGGAGACGCCAAGACCTACGAATTCATTCCCTGGGATCAGGCCAACGGATTCAACGATGTTGTAAACAATATATATTGGTACATGTCGGGAATGGTCGAGCAGAACGGTGCCAGCCATGTGCTGCTGGTGATGTGCGGAGTATTCTGCGCCATTGTCCTGGTCAAGACGGCGTGCTATTTCGCTGCGGCGGGCATCATCATCCCCATACGCACGGGCATTGTCAAGGACATGAGGATGGAGATATACCGCAAGATACTCTCCCTGCCTATAGGATTCTTCTCCGAGTCCCGCAAAGGTGACATCCAGGCACGTATCAGCGGTGATGTGAACGAGGTGGAGACCTCTATCACGAGCACTATGGACATGCTCATCAAGAACCCCATTCTCATCATCATCTATATCGGAGTGCTGTTTATCATGTCGTGGGAGCTGACCCTGTTCACGATAGTGTTCGCACCGATTATGATATTCGTAATGAGCGCGATAGGACGCAAGTTGAGAGCCAAGTCCCGCGATGCGCAGAAGTATTGGAGCGACACCATGAGCCAGGTCGAGGAGACTCTCGGAGGCCTGAGAATCATCAAGGCATTCCTCGCGGAGGACAAGATGACCGAGCGTTTCGACAAGACGACGGGCACGATGCGCTCCAAACTCATCAAGGTCGCCACGAGGCAGGCAAGCGCACATCCTGTGAGCGAATTTCTCGGCAGCATGATGATAGCCATAGTGCTGTGGTTCGGCGGCTCGCTGATACTCAGCGACACACCTGTCATAGACGCCCCTACCTTCATCTCCTACATGGCTATACTCTACAGCGTCATACAGCCTATCAAGGACCTGTCCAAAGCCGCCTACGGCATTCCCAAGGGAATGGCTTCAATGGACCGCATCAACACCATACTCGATGCGGAAAGCAATATCAAGGAACTCCCCTCCCCTGCACGCGTCACTGAATTCAAGGAGGGAATACAGTTCAACAATGTCGATTTTGAATACGAGAACGGGCGCAAGGTGCTCAACGGCATCAATATGACCATACCCAAGGGCAAGGCCATAGCGATTGTCGGCTCTTCGGGCGCAGGCAAGTCCACTCTGGTGGATCTCATCCCGAGGTTCTATGATGTCACGGGCGGCAGCATCACACTGGACGGCGTGGACATACGCAACATAGCCATCAAGGACCTGCGCGGACTGATCGGCAATGTCAACCAGGATCCCATTCTGTTTAACGACACCATTTTCAACAATATAGCATTCGGCGTGGAGAATGCCGACATGGAGAGCGTGATAGAGGCCGCCAAGATAGCTAACGCGCACGAATTCATCATGGAAAAGGAAGAGGGCTACAACACGATGGTCGGAGACCGCGGCGCCAAGCTCTCCGGAGGCCAGAGGCAGCGCATCAGCATCGCGCGCGCCATTCTCAAGAATCCTCCTATCCTCATCCTCGACGAGGCTACCGCAGCTCTCGACACCGAATCCGAAAGGGCCGTGCAGGAGGCTATCGAGAAGCTGATGTCAAACAGGACGACTATCGCCATCGCACACAGGCTGTCAACCATCAAGAATTCGGATGAAATAATAGTCATGGACGAAGGACGCATCGTAGAGCGCGGCCGTCATGACGAACTCATAGCACTTGGAGGTTATTACAAACGCCTCAACGACATGCAACAACTCTGATATGGTCCATAATAAAAGCATGATTGCCGCCAGGGTGGTATTCGTACTCTACCTCGCGGCTATCATTTATCTGTGTTTCGGGCACTTTGACAATCTGCCGAGTGTCCGAGAC
>CAZKRZ010000174.1:0-3406 GCA_964555325.1 uncultured Muribaculaceae bacterium | reverse complement strand
AGAAATGGAAGACCCAGCGCAAGGTTCTCAAGCCCGGTCGCAAAACCACTCCGCAGGAATGAACGGGATTTTCCAACGCTCCGCACTTCTTGCAGGAAAACCGGCCATGGAGAGGCTTGCAGGGCTGCGCGTCATTATCTTTGGAGTCGGGGGAGTAGGCAGTTGGTGCGCCGAGGGGCTGATACGGGCTGGCGTAGGGCACCTGACTATGGTCGATTCCGATGTCGTAGCCGTATCCAACATCAACAGGCAGCTGCAGGCCACGACGCGGACCATCGGCAGGCCCAAGGTCGAGGCTCTGCGAGAGCGTTTGCTGGAGATCAATCCGGATGCCGACATCGTTGCGCTCAACTGTGTATATAGCGAAGAGTCGGCAGGGGATTTCGACCTCGACAGTTATGATTATGTCATCGACGCGATTGACAGTCTCAAGGACAAAATTGCTCTCATACTGCATGCCGCATCAAGCCGTGCCGTCCTGTTTTCTTCAATGGGAGCGGCTCTCAAGACGGATCCCACGCGTATCCATGTGTCCGAATTCTGGCAGGTAAGGGGCTGTCCTCTCGGCTCTATGCTCCGCAAGCGTATGCGTCAGCGCGGAGTCTCTCCGGCCAAGAAAGTGCTCTGTGTCTATGGGGATGAGGTCCGCGAAAATCTCGGAGACTCCTTTGACGCCGATGAGGATATGCACTCGGGCAGCACTTCCAAGGCCCGCATAAACGGCAGTTTCGTCCATATTACCGCCATTTTCGGAATGACCCTCTGCGGACTTGTCATCGAATCCGTAATGTCGGGTATTACTGCGTCTGCCGCAGAGTAAAGTCAAAGCGTATTCCGTGCGGTTTGTACTCGGAGGCCCTTATTTCCCCTCCGTGGAATGCGACAGCGTTGCGTACGATGGACAGGCCCAGACCTGAGCCTTCTGCCTTGTATGCGTTTTCGGACTTTACTCGCCAGAACCGTTCGAATATCTTGTCAAGATACTCCGGAGACACTCCTTTGCCGGTGTCGCTGTAGTTGAGTTGCAGTATGCCGTTGTCTGCGGCTGAGCATTCGAGCCGTATCGTGATGCAGTCTCCGGCATATCGCAGGGAATTCTCCACCAGATTCCTGAATATGGCGTATATGAGGGACTTGTTGCCCTCCATGCAGCATTTTTCTGGGATTCCGTTTATCACGGTTATGCCTTTGCGCGAAATCTCCTCGCTGAACTCCTCCAATACTTGCATGCTCGCTTCGCGCAGGTTGAGTTGCTCGCGGGTGAGTTTTTCCGGAGCTTCCTCTATCTTGGTAATCAGGCCTATGTCGCGTATCAGTTCGGAGAGCCTAAGCGTCTGGGAGTAAGCCCTCTTGGTAAACAGTTCCTTGGTGCTGTCGTCCATGTCCGGATTTCCCACCAAGGTCTCCAGATAGCCCCGTATGCTCGTGACAGGAGTCCGCAACTCGTGGGCTATGTTGTTGGTCATCTGCTTCTTTTGCTTCTGGAGCCTGGCGGATGTCTCCTGCGCCGCCTTGTTGTCAAAGCGTTTGCCCATGAGCATGACCGTGTATAGCATTGCGGCAGTCAGCAGTAACAGCCCGAGCAGCAGAGTCCAGTCCGGGTGCATGAACCTCCTTACCGGAGTGTTGAACGGCAGGGCAGTCCTGACTATGACCTCTCGGTAGAGGCGCGCATAATATATATAGGTCATGCCGGAGGTCTCCGACTTGCGTATCGAAGAGCCCTGTCCAGTCTTGACGCACTCGGCTATTTCCGGTCTTTCCAGATGGTTTCCAAGCGGTTGCCCCTCCTGGCTGGAGTCGTATATTACCGCTCCGTCATGTGTGAGCACCGTCACCCGGATGTCCTCTGGCAGCAGTTTATATGTGTCATGGTACTCTCCGTCAGGTACGGAGGAGATTATCTGTGCATAGGCCTCCAATTTGGAGGACAGTATGGACTGCCTGTATCTGCGGCTGCCTGCCGCCCACACTGTCAACAATATGACTGCGAACAATGCGAATACGCCTCCGAGGCGCACCCACGGCCTGTCAATCCTGCTCATGGCTGATGCTGTAACCGAATCCTGCCCTGTTGCTGATGATGCCGCGCCATGCACCGAGTTTGGAACGTATTCGGGCTATGTGTACGTCCACCGTGCGGTCCATAACATAAGGTGCGTCCTGCCACAGGTCTCTGATGAAATCCTCACGAGAGAAAGACTTCCCTGGATTGGATGCGAGCATGTACAATATGTCGTATTCCTTGCGCGAAAGATGCACCGGTATGCCGTCCACCGAGACAGACTTCGCCGCGCTGTCTATGCTCACGCCGCCTATGTTGATGACAGGCTTGGCAGGAGCAGCCTTTCCGCTCCTCTTGAGCACGGCCTTTATTCTCGCTATTACCTCATTGATTGAGAATGGTTTGCTGATATAGTCATCGCCTCCGGCGGAGAAGCCCGTAAGTAGGTCGTTCTCATCGCCCCTGGCTGTCAGGAACACTATCGGGACATTGCTCCTGTCGATGCGGCGCAGCGTGTCCGCAAGTTTGAATCCGGACATGCCGGGCAACATGACATCAAGCAGGAGCAGTCCGGGGTCTGCGCCTTTGCGTAGCATATCCAGGGCGGTTTCTGCGTTTTCCGCCTCGATGACATCGTAACCGGCAGCGGAGAGATTGAAAGAAAGAATCTCCCTTATATCCGCCTCGTCATCGACAATCATGACAGTCATATCCGTTTTTCTTGATTGATATTGTACAAATTTACAGGTTTTGTCGCTAAAAACAGCTTATTATAGGGCATTTGCATTCTGCCTTTGAGTTTTTTTTGTAGTTTTGTGGCAGTAAATGGGTTTGGTATGAGTATCAAGAGACTCTCTATAGATTATGAGGAGTATTTGTCCGTAGATGAACTCGCATCAGAGGACAGGGAATTGGTCAATGCAGCCATCGAGGCTATGTCCGGTTCGTATGCGCCATATTCACATTTCAATGTCGGTGCGGCAGTGCGGCTCTCGGACGGCTCTATCGTCAAAGGAGCCAATCAGGAGAATGCCGCATTCCCGTCTGGGCTCTGTGCCGAGCGCACGGCGCTTTTCTCCGCCGCCGCCGCACATCCGGATCTGGACATAGTGTCCATAGCCATTGCAGGAGGCGCGAACGGCTCGCTCAATGAACTCCCGGCATCACCCTGCGGTGCCTGCCGCCAGGTTATGGCTCAGTATCAGACGCGTTCCGGCAAACCTATGTCCGTCTTGACTGCCGGCTCCGGACGCATTCTCAAGTTTTCCAAGGTGGACGATCTGCTTCCGTTCATTTTCGACAGCATTTAGAGCGGAAATTCCGATAAAAGTGCTATATTTGTCTTTGGGGAAAGTCGTACACGACCAGCTCCCTCTGAATTCCCCCAGGGTCGGAAGGCAG
>CAZKRZ010000173.1:0-3438 GCA_964555325.1 uncultured Muribaculaceae bacterium | reverse complement strand
CACCAATGTCATTGGCATCATGAACAGGAATCTCTGCGGAGTATCCTCCCTGCCGAATATCACTGCCGGCAAGGCGGCTACAAGCATGACGAACACTATGTACAGCAGGTACTTCATCCGCCCTGCCATCTCGGGTGCACCGAGCAGGACCACCAATGCCCAGGCGAATGCTATTGCGAGGGCTATCAGCAAGTTGCCTATCCAGTTACCGATACGCGGAACATCGCTGCCCATATTGATCTCATACTCTTTTTTGTATGAGTCCAGCATCTGCATGATGTCCGCCGTAATAATCTCGCCCTCCGATACTATGACCGTACCTGCGGATACATATCCTTGCGTGGGAGAGACCTCGGGCGTGGACTCGCTGTGCACGAGCGTCGTCGTCTGCGCGTCATAGACGAGGTTGGGCTGTATGATGTCGTATATCCCTACCGCCCGGAGCAGCGAATCCGCATTGAGATGGAAATCGCGGTCGGCAGTCAGGTCGGAAAGCAGCGCCTCCCTCACCTCGCTCTGCCTATAAAGCTCCGTCATAGGATATTTGACAGCCCTCTTGTCCTTCTGGACATAGACCATATCCTCGGAGAAATTGCTCTTCCGCGTAGGCAGATCGTCCGGCAGGATACCCTGCGTGCAGACGCGTTTGAGGGACGACAGCACAGCGGCGCGCGAACTGACATCCCCGAAAGGCAAAGCCTCTGCTGCCGATATTATCTTGGCTGTCGTACCGGCAGAGAACCTGTAATAAGGTATGATTTCCGAGCGCAGGTCCGAAGACTCCTTGATAATCTGCTCGGAAGACTTGTACAACGGAAAATCAAACTCCGATATAAGCGTCTCGTTCCTCCACGGAGAGCCCTGATGATAGTCATACTCAAACTTGTGTGCACGCGGCATCAGCACTGTCAGTATCAGTGCAGCCACCGCGAATACCACGCAAATTCTCTTGTATTCTTTCATGCTCATTTGAACGGGCTTCCGCTCTCGCGCGCGATATACTTATATGTAAGCGCGTCGGTCAGACGCGGAAACAGTCTGTGCGCCAATACGGTCAATTTGCCCAATGCTGTGAGTATCACCTCCGAACGGCGGTGTGCCAATGCTTTTGCCATCTTGAGGGCCACCTCCTCCGCACTCATGAGCTTGCCCTCGTCCAGCGGAGTCTCCCCCTGCGCGCTACCGTCCGAAACGAGAGCGGCATTGCGCACATTGGATGCTGTATAGCCGGGTGCGAAGACCAGCACATTGAGCCCATCCTTGAGGTGCTCGATGCGCAAGGTATCTAAAAATCCGCGTATGGCATATTTGGAAGAAGAATACCCCGTACGGGCAGGCAGGGCCGAATAACCGGCGATGGAAATGACTCCGACCACCGAGCCCTTGCTCTCCAGCAGATACGGCAACGCGTATTTCGTGCAATAGACAGTCCCCCAGAAATTGACATCCATAAGACGATGTATCACCTTGAGGTCCAAATCCTTGAACATGGCTCTCATGGAGAGTCCGGCATTGTTGACCAATATGTCAATGCGTCCGAAACGGGCGACCGCGGCATCAATCAGAGCGCGGCACTGCGACTCGTCGGACACGTCTGTACAGACACAAAGAAGCCTTTCGGCAGGGACGCCGAAGTCTGCCGCAAGAGCATTGAGACGGTCTATAGACCGCGCTGCCATCACGACATTCGACCCGAACGAAGCGAAAAGCCTCGCGACGGCAAGCCCGATACCCGAGCTTGCCCCTGTCACGATTACGACTTTGTCCCTGAAACGGCTTCCGTCCATATTATTCGATAGTCATTCCGGCTATATCGTCACCGTCATACTCGCCGGCATCGAGTTTAGCCTTGATTTCCTTGAATGCGTTGAGAGTGTACTCCACATCCTCCATCGTATGCACCGCAGTAGACACGATACGGAAGATAATCATGCCCTTGGGGATAACGGGATAGATGACCATGGAGCAGAAGATCTTGTAGTTCTCCCTGAGGTCCTTTGCCATCTTGGTAGCCTGGGCGACACCTCCGCGGATATGGACAGGGGTAACGCAAGCCTCTGCCTCACCGATGTCGAAGCCCTCCTTGACGAAGCCCTCCTGAATGGCATGGGTGATGGCCCAGCACTTCTTACGGAGCTCGTCTCCCTCGGGAGAATCGATAATCTCCATACGCTTGATATTGCCCTCGACAAAAGCCATAGGCTGGCTCTTGGCATACATCTGGGAGCGCAGATTGGCACGCAGATAGTTGATGATGCTGTGAGGACCGGCGACAAAGCCTCCGATACTTGCCATAGACTTGGCGAAAGCACCGATATAGAGGTCAATATCATCCATGCAGCCGAGTTCCTCGGAAGTACCGCGACCGTGTGCGCCGAGGAGTCCGAATCCATGGGCGTCATCGATCATGATGCGGAAATTGTATTTGCGCTTGAGGGCGGCAATCTTGTCAAGTTTGCCCATGGCGCCGGTCATGCCGTAGACACCCTCTGTAATGAGCAGCACGCCGCCACCGTTCTCGTCCGCCTCTTTACAGGCGCGGGCAAGGACCTTCTCGCAGTCAGCGATGTCGTTGTGACGGAATTTGTACTTGCTGCCGAGGTGGAGACGGATACCGTCCAGCAGGCAGGCGTGGCACTCTGCGTCATAGACGATGACATCGTGCCTGCCGGTCAGAGCGTCGATCGTAGAGACGATACCCTGATAGCCGAAGTTGAACAGGAATGCATCCTCCTTCTTCTCGAATTCGGCGAACATACGCTCCAGTTTCTCATGGAGACGGGTATGTCCAGACATCATACGGGCACCCATAGGATATGCAAGTCCCCATTTTGCTGCAGCCTCGGCGTCAGCCTTGCGCACCTCGGGATGATTTGCGAGTCCGAGGTAGTTGTTGAGAGACCAGTTGAGTACCGGTGTCCCGTTGAAAGTCATGTGGGGGCCGAGTTCGCCCTCAAGACGAGGGTACATATAATATCCGAATCCCTGCTCGAAATACTGTCCTATCGGACCGCCCGAATCTCTTGCGATCCTGTCAAAAATGTCAACTTGCATATATAATAGTCTGTTTTTGTTTGCTGTTATGCATCGATATTGGCGTAATGCGCGTTCTCCTCGATAAACTGACGGCGAGGCGGCACATCGTCACCCATGAGCATGCTGAATGTACGCTCAGCCTGTGCGGCATTCTCGAGCGTAATCTGGCGGAGACGCCTGCGCGAAGGATCCATGGTGGTCTCCCAAAGCTGCTCGTCGCTCATCTCTCCAAGACCCTTGTAACGCTGCACCGTATAGCCCTTGTCCGTGCCCCTGCCGAAACGCATGGCAGCCTCGTCACGCTGCTCGTCGGTCCAGCAATACACTTCCTCCTTGCCCTTCTTGACGAGATAGAGCGGAGGTGTGGCAAGATAGACATAGCCGTTCTTGATAAGGTCGAAC
>CAZKRZ010000172.1:0-3446 GCA_964555325.1 uncultured Muribaculaceae bacterium | reverse complement strand
GTAATGGTCAGCATCAACGCCGACATCGTCAGTATGATGTTCTTTTTCATTCCATTGTATGTTTGCCGCCCTAAAACCTGAATCCGAGACTCAGCCCCATCGCGCTGTTGCCTGCGAACGCGTATTGGTTGTCCGTCCCGACCATCGAGGGCCTCACGCTCATGGATATGTCATCGGACACCTTGAAATCCTGCATGAATGCGAATACATTGGCATCGATGACCTGTATGAGGTAGAACGCGAGGAATGCGGCCGTAGAGTAATCCCTGTATCGCCTGTAAATATTCCTGTAATAGAGAGCCGTGGATGCGGATATAGGTCCGTCGTAGCCGCCTTCGGGGTCGCTTGCCTCCTTGTAGATGTGGCGGTATCTCTCATAGTTGGTCTTGTTGAGGTCGTAGAAGTGTGCGGCGCCGAGCAGCATGCCCCAGTAGACAGGTACTTTCCATGCCTCCCCGTTGTATATCTGTCCCATGCCGGGGCAGAGCAGGGAGTACATTGTCGCCTTGCCCGGGTGGGGTTTCTCGTCTGCCTGGAAATTCATTACCGCATCGAGCATCGTGCCCCAGTACAGCGCCCCGGCGCATCCGAACATTATATTGGATGCCGTGTCATGCCCCTTGTTTTTCAATAAGACTCCTCCGCCTATGGTGCCGGCGAGCCCTCCGTATATGACTGGCAGTTTCCAATAGTCCTTGTTGTATATCTGTCCTCCGCCCACGAATACGGCAGAACCGATTGCCATGGTGCTCATCTTGAGTTCGCTCTTGTGCGACAGCCCACGGAAATACATCTTGAGCGAGAATATCGACGAGGTATCTTTCTGGGTCTCGTTGTCCTCGATGTCGTAATTCTGCGAGAACGCCTCCTGCCGGAACTGGGCAGACGCCTCCTGTCCGCACGCAAACCACGCGAGGACAGACATGAGTATCAGTAGAGTGGACTTGCGCATGGGCTTACTCGGCACGGGATTCCAATGCCTTGAGCAGGCTCTTCATTTCTTCGTCGGAACTGAATTTGAGAGTGATGCTGCCCCGTCCGTTGTTGTCGCGCTTGAGGGAGATGTTGTCTCCGAAGAAGCGTCCCATAAATTCCAGTACCCTGTAGTATTCCTCGGGGAGGTCTTCACTGCCCTCGTTGCCTTTGGATTTGTCCTTGCCGGAGTCTGCGTCCATAAGGTGGCGGACTTTCTGCTCCAGCTGGCGTACAGACATGCCTGTAGCGATGACGAGGTCGCAGAGTTTCTGCTGTGTATCTTCGTCTTCGACGCTGAGTATCGCCTTGGCGTGTCCGACACTGATGAGCCCGACCTTGAGATCGTGTTGTACTTTGGCAGGCAGACGCAGCAGGCGCAGGTAGTTGGTGATGGAGGCGCGGCGTTTGCCTACCCTCAGAGCCATCTGCTCCTGGGTGAGACGGCATTCGTCTATGAGTCTCTGGTAACTGAGCGCGGTCTCGATGGGGTCGAGGTCCTCGCGCTGGACATTCTCCACAATAGCCATCTCCAGCATGCCCTGGTCATCGGTATCCTTGACGAATGCGGGGACCATGTCCATTCCGGCCATCTTGCTGGCACGGAAACGCCTCTCACCGCTGATGATCTGATAACGGCCGTCATCCATCTTGCGTACGGTGATGGGCTGTATCAGTCCTAAAGCCTTGATGGATGCCGAGAGTTCTTCGAGAGCCTCACGGTCGAATGTCATTCGCGGCTGGAAAGGGTTGGGCTCAATCTTCTCTACCGGAATGCGGAGTACATCGCCGGTTCCCTGCTCGGGACGGCTGCCTGCCACTTCCTTGTTGATATAGCCTACCGGATGACGGAGGCTGTTGACGTCAATATCGTCGCCGAGCAGGGAACCGAGTCCCTTGCCGAGCCCGCGTGGGGTCTTGTATTGTGAAGATGCCATTGTGTCTGTCGTCAGCTGTTTTTGTCTATTACCTCTTTGGCGAGTTTGAGGTAGTTGGATGCGCCGTTGCTCATGATGTCATAGAGGACTATGGGCTTGCCGTGCGAGGGGGCCTCGCTGAGGCGTATGTTGCGCTGAATGACGGTGCTGAACACCATATCCTTGAAATGGTCCTTGAGCTCCTCCACCACCTGGGCGTGTGCCTTGGTGCGGCCGTCAAACATGGTGACGAGGAATCCCTCTATGGTCAGACCCGGATTGACTCCGTTCTGCACGAGACGAATGGTCTGCAGGAGTTTGGCGAGACCCTCGAGGGCAAAGAATTCCGGCTGTACGGGGATAAGGACCGAGTCCGCAGCCGTAAGGGAATTGACAGTCACCAGACCGAGGGACGGTGAACAGTCGATGATGATATAGTCGTATTCGTCGCGGACCGGAGCGATTGCGTTTTTGAGCAGGGACTCGCGGTGTTCGCTCTCTATCATCTCCATCTCGACGCCGACCAGATTGATGTGCGACGGAATCATGTGCATCGCTGCGATCTCTGTCTGTATCAATGCGTCCCTGATGTCGAGCCCGCCTATCAGCACTTCATATATAGTCCTGTGCTGGCTGTTGTCCGGGTCGAAATTGAGTCCCGAGGTGGTATTGGCCTGCGGGTCTGCATCGATGATGAGGACCTTCTTCTCGAGAACGGCGAGAGATGCCGCGAGATTGATCGCGGTAGTCGTCTTGCCGACCCCGCCTTTCTGGTTGGCTATAGCTATGACTTTACCCATGTCTGGAGATGTCGTTATTCTGACAAATATACAAAGAAAATTATAAACGGGAATGCGCTTCCGGACTCTCTTGCACCTCGGCAATCTTTGCGCCGCTCCATTGATATTTCCGGTGTTTTTGCGTAATCTTGTACCCGTTATCGTCTACCGGCGTTGTTGCGGTGGCGGATGTGACGGATTGATGACAAACCATTAAAATAATAATAGAATGAAAGCGATTCAGACAGAAAAGGCACCTGCCGCAATCGGTCCTTATAGCCAGGCGGTGGATAGCGGTGCAGGCGTAGTGTTCGTATCAGGACAGCTTCCCATCGACCCTGCGACCGGGGTATTCCCGGAGGGTGGGGTCAAGGAGCAGACCAGGCAGAGTCTGACCAATGCGAAGGCAATCCTGAATGCTGCCGAGCTGGAACTCTCCGATGTGGTCAAGACGACGGTGTTCCTGGCGGATATGGCGGATTTTGCGGCGATGAATGAGGTGTATGCGTCGTTCTTCTCGGCACCGTTCCCTGCACGCAGCGCGGTGGCGGTCAAGGATCTCCCCAAGGGGGCGCTCGTCGAGATCGAGTGCATCGCCGCTAACAGGCGTTAAAAGTCTCGGAAACATTCTTGCCGGGCAGTCGTCGTTCTCGATGGCTGCCCGGCAGTTTTTTGTGAGGGCAGTGTTTCATCAAGTGCGTCCGGAGCCGGTCTCGAGGGCCCTTACACGTATACGCAAGAAATGGACTCAACCTGTCCAGAACTGGGGACAAACTGC
>CAZKRZ010000171.1:0-3455 GCA_964555325.1 uncultured Muribaculaceae bacterium | reverse complement strand
GAGACTACCTGCGCAGATGGCATTGAGGCAATCCCTGAACGCCCGCATCCCGAAGCGGTCGAGTGTGCTCTCGAACCATTCTTTATCCATTTCGGCAGAATGCGCCTTGATGAAAAAGCCCCAGTCGAGTATCTGGCGGAGATTGACGCCCTCCGCGGCGAAATGCAGGAGCGTATGTCGCAGCAGAAACAGGGCACCGAGATTGGCGGACGGGAGGATAACCCTCTCCCCGTCAATGTCGCAGCTGCGCGAATCATCCATTCCAAGGCGTTTGAATACGCCTTCCATATCCCTGCTCGAACGATGGGAGTAGACATTGACAAAGTCGTAATGGTTTTCCACCATATACCCTTCGAAATCAAACACTGTATGGTGGTGATGGCTGTTGTCGATATATATGCCCTTTTCCCTGGACAATGCCGCATCCGCCTCTTTCCACTGCCCGAACAGCCATATATCCATGTCTCCGCACGGACGATGCTGCGGCACGGGCCAGTCGAGGCTCAGTCCGTAACCCTTGAGAATCATCATGCGGTAGCCATGGCTGTTGTAGAAATGCGCCAGACGGCCCAATGCGGAACGATATGAGGTATAACGGCGGTCATAGCTGCTGATGACGTAAGAGAACCATTTGCTCTTGAGTTCATACATGCCGTTTAGCGCAGACAATGCCGGAGGCAGCGCATTCTCATCGGGGCAGGCGTCAAAAAGACGCTGCACGCCGTCCAGGACCACTCCGGCAAGGACCTGTTTCTTGGACATCTTGTATATTGCAGTCCAGTCGACACGCTCCGGCAGGGTAAGGTCGTCTTCCTGACCGAGCCCTATCCGTATCAGTTTGAGCAGGATGTCGTATGTCTCAGCGTATGGTTGCAAGGCACGGAGAATGTCGGCGCGGCCAAGTCCGGAGAATCCGCCTACGCGATAATCGTATGGGCTGTCGCCGACTTCGGCATCGCCCACGCATATCGTGAATATCCCTGCAGCAGTGCCTGCTTTCAGGCCATTTGGTGCATCCTCAAACACCACGCATTCTTCAAGGCGGCTACCAAGACGTTCTGCCGCAATGCGATAGCACGCTGGATCAGGCTTGGATGCCGGAAAGTCCTCGGAAGTAAGCACCGCGTCAAAGGACTCGAGAAAGCCGGGAAGGCTCTTCCTGACATTCGCCATCTTTGCATGGTTGGAACTCGTCACCACAGCAGTCCGGACACCATGAGAACGGATGTCTTTAAGAAACGCCATCACTCCGGGCATCAGCGGGTATTCCATCTCCGACTCAAATCTGTCGAGAGCGGCTGTCACTTCCGCACGCACGGCAGGCGAGGGGAAATGTCTGTCAAATATATCTGTCAGAGTCGTGCCTTTTATACTCTTGGCAAACCCTTCGGGGAAGCCGTAACGCTCCCCTATTCCCTGCCAGAATATACTGTACTGACTCTCAGTATCTATCAATGTACCATCCAGGTCAAACAACGCAGAGCGGAATGTGCGCCTATATGATGAGTCTTTCTGCATAGCCAAACAAAGTTCCGAAAAAAATCTGATATTTTTTCATTCTACGCTTGCAAGTTGAGATTTTATCACTATCTTTGCATCCGCGTTCAGCGCAAAACCAGAACTGGTGCGGTAGTTCAGCTGGTTAGAATGCCGGCCTGTCACGCCGGAGGTCGAGGGTTCGAGTCCCTTCCGCACCGCAAAAGCCTTTCACTTCAGCGAGAGGCTTTTGTTGTATATATCACCCTTGCAACGAATAGTTTTAGTTACACTTTCCACTCATCAAAGGTAAACCTCTTCTGACGAGCCTCAAATAGGAAGCCCTTACCCATTTCCAGCAGGAAGGTCTGCATCTTGTCGATTATTGCATTCTCCAATTTGGTCTCAGAATATGCAGCATCCGGTTTAAGCCCAAGAAACTCAAGGGTGACAGAGTTCTTGATGATGTCGGCAGATTTCTCTATGATTTCGCCCTCCTGTGCCACGCGGACTACTTTGTCCTTATCGCTGCTCAATGCGATACGTTCATACAGGCTGCCTCTGCAGCCAACGGACGCCCCAGTTCGGCTTCGCGCATTCCACCTCATAGAAACTGCGTGCGTTGGCATCTTTGATGCGCATCAAAACAAGGTAGTGGCTCCAACTTAAAACGAAGGCAACGCTTAAGCGTATCAATGGTCCACCCCGCTTCAAACTTCGCGGTGAGTTTTCTGGCAAGAACATCGAGCACCTGCTTTCCATACGCAGCCCTGGCCTTTCCCTCCTGCTCATCCTCCACAATGTAACGGCCGATTTCGTACTTGGTGTACACCTCGGCGATATTCACAGCCGTGACCACCTTCTTTCCGGATTCCTCGATAAGGGCCGAGATTCTTTTAAAAAAATGGCGTCTACATTGACATTTACTATATCTTTTGCCTCCAGATGATCGGTCTTGATATACTTCCTCAGCATCACCGGAGCCGCTTCATGATGTCATAGACGTCCATTCCGGGCAGATACTCCATGGGCGGCCCATGGCGATTCGGACTAACAGCAACGAAGCACGGGCGGCCTGTTATCCTCAGACCGCCCGTGGGGTATTCTCTTTGTGTCAGGTAATTTAGCCGATGAGTTCGAGACGGCGGAATATGCCGGTAAGGATGTCCACCGCCTTCTGCACCTGCTCCTGCGTGTGCGTAGCCATCAGGGCGAAGCGTATGATGACCGAGTCCTGCGGCACGGCAGGAGGGATGACAGGCGTGATGAACAGCCCCTCATTCTCACGGCAGTCAGGCATTTGATCGTATCCCTGACGAATATGGGGATAATCGGCGACTGGGTGCGGCCGATGTCAAATCCTCTGTCACGGAACGCCTTGTGCGCGAAACGGGTCAGATCCCAGAGATGTTCGATGCGTTGCGGCTCTTCCAGCATTATATCGATAGCCTTGCTCGCCGCGGCTATATTCGCCGGAGGCATGGAGGCACTGAATATCAGGCTGCGCGAATGGTGTTTGATGTAATTGATCAGGGCATGGTCTCCCGCGACGAACCCTCCGAGCGAACCGAACGATTTGGAGAATGTGCCCATGATGAGATCCACCTTGTCGGTAAGGCCGAAATGGTCAGCAGTACCCCTGCCGCAATTGCCCAGCACACCGAGCGAATGGGCATCATCCACCATGACCGCCGCATCGTATTTCTCCGCGAGAACCACGATTTCGGGCAGAGGCGCAATATCCCCTTCCATAGAATAGATTCCGTCAATGACTATCAGTTTCGGGGCATCCACAGGGACCTTTGCAAGCCTGCGCTCCAGATCAGCCACATCATTGTGCGAGAATTTCTCCACCTTGCTAAATGACAGGCGGCTGCCGTCTATGATACAGGCATGGTCGAGCGAATCTAGGAATATATACCCTCCACGAAATCCGAGGCAGGCGACCGTACCGAGATTCACCTGAAATCCGGTGCTAT
>CAZKRZ010000170.1:0-3482 GCA_964555325.1 uncultured Muribaculaceae bacterium | reverse complement strand
CCCATATTCCCGGGACATCTGGTAATCGCGAGGGACAGGCATACCCCGCAGTCCATCTGGCACTGCTTCGTGGATATGCTGGATCTTGTGCGCAAGTATCCAGATTATACATTCTTTTATAATGGTCCGCATAGTGGGGCGTCCGCTCCCGACCACATGCATTTCCAGGCAGTGCCGCGAGGCTCTATGCCGGTCGAAAACGCTGTGGATGACGCTATGGATGTCGGCAGGGAGAGGCTGGAGTACCTTGACAGCGTGCAGGATGCGGAACTCTTTCATTATACGGGGTATGCACGTGGAGTATTCGCCTTGAGGGCGAGTACGGTCAAGTCGGCAGCGAAATTGTTTTACAGGCTTCTGGACTGCGTGCCCGTCGAAGAGGGCGAAAATGAACCGCGTTTCAACCTGTATGCGTGGAGCGAATCCGGAGAGATACGGGTGATGGTGATTCTGCGCGGAGCGTTGAGGTCCAGGCATTATTATGCCGAGGGGGAAGGACATCTGACAGTCAGCCCCGGCTGTGTGGATATGGCAGGAGTATTCATTTGCCCTGTGGAAGAGGATTTCCGTAAGGTGAATGCCCGTCTGCTCGCAGAAATGCTGGATGATGTATGTATCAGCCGAGAGGTGGAGGAAGAGGTGATATGGCGTCTGACGCGTAGCCAGCAGAGTGTGGAAGTAGGCATTCTCGCGGCGCGGGAGATTGTGTTTGAAATCATTTCCGACGGCGCAGGTCCGCAGAAAGTGTCGTGGAGGGACGGGAAGATAGACTATAACGGGGCATTGTACGATGAATTGTACTTCGATGCGGTGACACCGTCTTCTCTGTTTGCAGAGGCGACATTCATATTGCACGATGTCTGTATAGGTATAGGATTCCATTGGGAACGGCATCAGAATCAGAGGTTTGCAGGTTCGCTGAAGTTTGTGGTCGAGGGCGATAAGGTCAGGGCTATCAACCGCGTCGGCGTGGAAGATTATTTGCTCAGTGTGATTTCGTCCGAGATGAGGCCGAGCGCGTCATTGGAGTTTCTAAAGGCCCATGCGGTAATATCGCGTTCGTGGGTGCTGGCTCGTATGGCGGAGCGCGACAAAGGCGCTGATATTGCCGGTGGGGGCGAGACGGGGATGACATCCCGTAATGGGAATGCGCTGACGGTGGTCAAGTGGTTCGACCATGACGGGCATCAGGCATTCGATGTGTGCGCCGACGACCATTGCCAGCGTTATCAGGGGCTGACATCTGCGATAGGGGCTGTCGCACGAGAGGCCGTGGATTCGACTTGGGGAGAGGTACTTACATGGCAGGGTGAGATATGCGATGCGCGTTTTTCCAAATGCTGCGGCGGCGTGACCGAGCGTTTCAGCACATGCTGGGCGGATGTGGACTATCCGTATCTGGATGTGGTTGCAGACAACGACGGGGGAGAGGACTTCTGTGGCACTTCCGATCGGGAGATACTCTCACAGGTGCTCAATGATTATGACCTCGAGACCGATGATTTCTACCGTTGGGAACAACGGTACTCTCGGGCGGAACTGTCGGAAATGGTGTCAAGGCGTTCCGGTATCAATTTCGGTGAAATACAGGAACTTGTGCCCATGGAAAGAGGTGGCGGAGGGCGTATCAAAATGCTGCGCGTCGTGGGGACGGCCTGTACTGCGGATGTGGGCAAGGAACTTCTCATAAGGCGTTATCTCAGCGAAACGCATCTCAAGAGTTCTGCATTTGAAATAGAACGCGACGGCGATGATTTCGTGCTGAAAGGCAAGGGCTGGGGGCACGGAGTCGGGCTCTGTCAGATAGGAGCCGCAGTCATGGCGACCCGGGGCTATGACTACAGGCAGATATTGCTGCATTATTATCCGGGATCGGAGGTGGAACGTATATGAAACGTGCGGTGTTCAGGAATCCCTGGCTGTGGGTGCCGACGCTGTATTTTGCCGAGGGCATACCCTATGTGCTGGTCAACAATGTCTCCCTGGTGATGTTCAAGAACCTCGGGGTGCCCAATGGGGAGCTGGCGCTGTATACCTCGCTGTTGTATCTGCCGTGGGTGATCAAGCCTCTGTGGAGCCCTTTCGTGGATGTGCTGAAGACCAAACGCTGGTGGATACTGTCCATGCAGGTGGTCATGACGGTATGTTTTGCCCTGGTCGCGCTGTCTCTTGCCTGTTTCGGCGGTAATGCCGCCGGCACCGGAGGAGTCTTTGCGGTGTCACTTATACTCTTCTATATCACGGCGTTGGCGTCGGCGACGCACGACATAGCAGCTGACGGCTTCTATATGCTGGCGCTGGACTCCCACAGGCAGGCGCAATTCGTGGGGATACGCAGTACTTTCTATCGTATAGCCACCGTGTTTGGGCAGGGAGTGCTCGTGATGGTTGCCGGCGTGCTGGAGAGGAGCATGGAGAGCGTGCCGGCAGCGTGGAGCGTGACGCTCCTCGTCAGCGCGACTGTGTTCGCGCTGATGACCATGTGGCACACATGGTCGCTGCCGGCCCCGTCCGTGGACGGGCTCCGCGATACGGCGCGCACGGGAAAAGGCCTGCTCAAAGAGTTGGCATCGAGTTTCGTGACATTCTTCCGCCACAAGGGAGTCTGGCTCGCGATACTCTTCATGCTCCTCTTCCGTCTGCCCGAAGCATTCTCTGTCAAGATGCTCAGCCCGTTCATGCTGGATTCCGTACAGGGCGGCGGCCTTGGCCTGGATACAGCGTCGGTCGGTCTGGTCTATGGCACGGTCGGAGTGATTGCCCTGACCGTCGGAGGCATTCTCGGTGGTCTCGCGGCAGGACGCTGGGGACTTCGCAAGATGTTGATGCCTATGGCATTGAGCCTCGCTCTGCCCTGCGCCGTATACTTGGTGATGGCACTTGTCCAGCCCACATCGCTGTGGTTTGTCGGCGCGTGTATAGCATTCGACCAGTTCGGCTACGGTTTTGGATTTACGGCCTATATGCTCTATATGATATGGTTCTCGCACGGAGAGTTCGAGACCTCGCATTATGCTATCTGTACGGCATTTATGGCATTGTCCATGATGCTTCCCGGCATGGTCGCCGGATTCCTGCAGGAGAGCCTGGGCTATGTGGGCTTCTTCTGGATGGTCATGGCGTGCTGCGTGGCGACAGTCCTTGTGACGGCTTCCGCTGCCCGCAAGGTAGAACCGGAATTTGGTCTTAAACAGTAATGAATGATATGAAAAATAAGATATTTTCCGCGGTGGCTGCCGCATTGCTTGTCGTGACGGGCACTGCCGCCGCACAGGTCAAGACGGGAATAGAGGTCCTGCGAGACAGAGGGTTCGAAGGGCTCAGAGGGCGCAAGGTCGGGCTACTTACCAATCCGAGCGGCGTGGACCGCAACCTGCGTTCGACCATTGACATACTCTTTGAAGCTCCCGATGTGGAACTGGTCCGTCTGTTCGGACCGGAGCACGGTGTCCGCGGTGACGCTTATGCCGGTGACGCGTCCG